>JAKSLC010000182.1 GCA_024401415.1 Bacteroidales bacterium
ATACAGACTGAGAGCATCGGCCACGGACCTACCTGCACGCAATGAGCCATTGTGGTATGATTTTCTATCAGACCGTCCGATTGCATTAGTATACAGCACCAACCCACGCTTAACACACTACGGCAGCAACCTAAGCGATGATGACGGACTGCTTATTGAGCCATTTACTGAAAAAGAGTATCAGAATATATGTTCATTCCTCGTCTCGCGCTTCAACGCTAAGGCAATTGTGTACAAAAGTGCATCGTTCAAGCAGATAAAAAAAGATAAAACGCTCTCTTTAAAAGAGAAATGCGACCGTCTTTACCTCACATCACGCCATGCGATAGTGAATAGTGACAGACTATACACCATTCATGCAGCAGAGGATTTCGCATACCGTTTAAATAAGCTGAAGGTAAAACCACAATACGTAATCTGGACAAACAACCGAAACGAGCCATTTGACAACCTGCTCTACGAGTCAGATGCGACATTAGGAGTTTACGTTTCTGAAATAGATACCTACTACTTCTTCTCAGCAAACACGACTATAGCACCTGGCGAGATTCCGATAGCAGACCAAGGGCGCAAAGGCATAATGTCCGCAAACGGGAAAACATACCAATGGATTACTACACCTTCATCCAAAGCCAGTGACAATGTACTGACACGCAATATAGAGGCGACTATCACTCCAGAAACTGATGGTTTTGCGATTCAGCATAATATTGAGGCTACTGGCAGCATGAAAGAAGACTACAACAACTTCATACCAGATGTATTTGCAGACAGTACTCTCTTTGCTCAAATGGGCAATATTGTTGATACACTATATAGTGAATATTTATTGAGGGCATTCTATAAGAACGCCAGACAACATAATGCCAAGCAGATAGAAAGAATCGGAGAGACGAGAAAAGATGCGCTGAAGAAATACTACAACACATCGGACTATCAGCTAATCAGCACCAAGATAGACAATATAGGATTCGACCCTAAAGACCCTATTTTCCGCATGTCTAACAACCTCATCCTACGAGATGGAGCAGTTAGCAGAGCCGGTCGAAATATAGTAGCTAACATTGGTCGCTTAGTACCCTACAGCTTCCACTTCCCAAAGAGTTTACGCAAAGAGCGAATATCCGATATTGTCTACCCTAATGGAGCGCGCACATTGGCATTTAACATAAAATTCCAGATTCCAACAGGTATGACAATTGGCGAAACTGATCTAAAAGCTATAGAAACGAACATCACGAACCAGTGTGGATCTGTAGTTCGCAAAGCGGCAATTTCGGACAACGCACTAACGATAAATATCAGTATAACCTACAACAACGCGCGAGAAACTGCAGAAAACTGGCCTCAGGTTCTAGAACTTATTGATGCACAGCTAGCATTCCAGAAAGCGCAAATTACTCTACGTAAAAACAAATAACGATAGTTTATCAATCATTGGCCGTCCGCTAACCCTTTTTACCGGTTCTAAAAAGGATTAGCGGACGCTCAATATTTAGTTATAGATCATTGTAGACTTTCTCAATCCCAACAATCTAGGGTGGCTATGTATTTTTTTTGTATTCAGGCAGGATCTCAGCGACTCGCAACAGCCAGGTAAATATTGGCGAAAAAAAAATGACCCGTAGCAATCACGCCGCAGGCCATTTCCCTAAATACTATAATTACTCAAACCTTTACTGTCGCTAGAACTTAAATGCAACGCCACCAGTATAGAAACCACCGATATTGTCTGTGTATGCGAACTCTCTCTTCTTATTATTGAAAAGATTACGAACATTTGCATATACCTCGATTCTCTGATCAGGCTTGAAGCCCAACTTCAAATCGACCGTACATCTAGGAGACAATTTTTCGATACCATACAGAGTAGAGTACTCACGCTCTGACATAAAACTGATCGTAGTGGCGAGATTAATAACATCCAAAGGACGATAATACAAACCCAAAGTACCATAGAAAGAAGGAGTGGCCTTATGTTTATGATTTTGCTCAAGAGTAGGGGTAGTAAACTTATCACTTTTCAAACGGACAATAAAAGACTTACCATCCTCATTGGCTATTGGTTCGAATAGACCCTTTTTGCCTGCCTCTGACGTAGTACTCATTTTATACATAGCGGTCTGTATAGCATCGAACATTTCCTGACCCGTCTTACCCTCTTTCTGGGCATTAGCAATCTCATTTATCAACACCTCTGAGAAAGTCAAGAAACGACCCATAGCGCACTCTCTATCAACAACCATTGTACCATTAGTTTGAGGCACCGCGATACCATTTGGATCCATATTGAACAACTGCTCCATGATATTTGCAGTCTGGTTATACTTATAATAGTCGTCTATTGAAGTCTTCTGGGCATTCAAATTGACCTTAGCCATAAGTTTTCGAGACACATTCCAATCTACGTTTACAGAAGCACCGAACTGGCTAACCTTAAATGGGACCTCGTTATAACCAATATAAGAAGAGAAATCCAACTTTTGAAGAATCTTCAATATAGGCATAGCGTCTATACCCTGACCACCAGAGACATCAGTCTGTGCGACACCAATAAGCAAATCAGAACTCATATCAATCTGCGACTGGAGCGACATCATCTCTCCGAAATCAGTAGATAGAGAATGGTAAGCCTCGAACTCGACAAGTACATTACTTGACGGTCTGGTTCTATAACCGAACTCCCAGTTATTAGCCTTCATCAATTCAGCTTCTGGATTACCCTTGAAAGACAACTTATTAGGAACAGAAGGACGAGACCAAGAGTACGATGTAGCTGCATTAATAAGGATAGCAGAACGCATACCATGAGAGAAAGAGAGACGGAAGAAATGGTCGTTATTTGGCTTGAAAGTCACAGCGGCCAAAGAAGAAGTATTCCATTTATCAGGCTTATTTGTTCTATCTGAGCGCAAAGCTATGATTGTTCTAAACTTATCGAGATTCAATTCAGCCTTCAAACTTGGAGTAATAGCCTTCATGATAGCGCAAGAATTCAAGAAGCCGCCAGAAGTTCTGACAGTTTCGCTATCATAATCCTCGAACTTACTCCAATTGAAATCGACACCTGGACGCAAAGAGACAAATTGACCGACAGCCATATCGTAACCTGCGCTCAACTGAACCTGACGCTCCTTCATCTTCAACTCAGGAGTACCAAGTTGGAAAGCATTAGAACTCTGATAATAGCTACCACGGAACTGGAAATTCTTAACATTAAAGGCAGCATTAAAATATCCGCTCTTAAACTCCTGATATGAGAGAGAATAGAAATTATCGATCAAAGAGACATCAGCCTTACGCTCTTGGCCATAACCTGCAGTAAGATCGATTCTAGTATCGGCTTGAGGAGTAATAGACAAATAACCATTACCGCCCATAGAACGACGAGCGAGGAAAGGATCTGGGAAACGTTCGAGAAGACCAGTCTTAGCTGTAGACATTTCCTCAATAGTCTGATACAAGTCATTGAACTGCTTCATCTGAGCCAAATCTGCCAAGTTATAGTAACCAGGTACTACAGGCTTGACAAGATGCATTTGAGGAGAACCAGGAGCGATAGGCTCGATATATTCATTCTTCTCATCAGGCAAACCCAAGATATTATTGTTGTTATATACATAAAACTTATTAGTATCTCTATTACGCTGCTGGAGATAAACGACGCCGCCCACAGCTACCTTATCACTTATAGCACCCCTAAGAGCCAGGTAGGCGATATTAGTCTTCTAAGAACTTATCTGACCAGAGCCACTTATGAGATTTGAGGAACTTGTAGGCTTTTCGGTAATGATATTAATCACGCCTTGAACAGCACCTGCGCCGTACAAAGCGGAACTAGCGCCGCGGATAACCTCGATTCGCTCAACATCCTCGATTGATATAGGCAACTGATCGATATTAATAGTACCGAGCGTATAATTAAAAGCTGCACGGCCGTCGACCATCAGCAAGACATTGCTAGCTTGAGAATAGAGCAAAAGGTTATTATCCGGGATATTACCCAAGCCACGGACCTGCACATCATACACACCATTAGTTTTCTGAGTAACGATTATACCAGGAATAAGTTTAAGAGCCTCCTCGATAGAAGTAGCGCCATACATACGAATCTCCTCCTTAGTAAGAGCAGATGAAGACAGAGGAGAAACGAAAGAATCCTCCTCCTTCTTTGTAGCAGAAGAGACGCTCTTATTCATGATTGCGGCGAATAATTCATCCACACTGGATACGCCTAAAGTTTCTGCTGCGCGCATAAGATCCTCGAGAGGCAAATCAGACAACTCATCGAGTGACATAGACATAATACGCTCTTTAGAAAGGCTAGCTTGTTGTGCAGACAAATGAACACAAAAGACCAATGTGCATAGATAAAATAGTAGTTTTTTCATTGCTCAAGATTTAGGTTAGTAGTTAAACTACATTATTATGTAGTCAAGCATAGTATAGTGTAGTCTAGCATTGATTCGATTTTCAAACATACAAACTATTTTTCACAAAACAAAATATGAAAGACAAATACTGTCTATCTATGAAAGAATTAT
>JAKSLC010000183.1 GCA_024401415.1 Bacteroidales bacterium
TAATGATGTTATTTACGAGACATCTCCTACTACTCAAGGCATCGGTATCTCTTATCAAGAGTCTTTCGATACATTCAGAGATCTGCTCCGTAAGTATTTCGGCTGGTTGCGTAGAAAGAAGAGTACAGAGGAAGATATAGTCGAGGAATCAAGTGCTCAACAACCTGTAGAGTAGTTAGATTAGTCCATCCTGATGGCACTCGCTGGTCGGATTTTTGCTACAACGTACGACGGACCTATAAGAGCCAAACTGGTAATGGTAAGGGATATAATGTTGATTCCCACCAAATCTAGCCACTCAAATGCAATAGGTACATGGTCAAGATAGTAGTTGGCAGGGTCTAAGGGCATAATACCCGTCATGTACTGAATGGCACATATTCCAAGGCCTAATATATTGCCCCAAAGCATGCCTTTGCCCACAATTCTTATTGCCATGCGGATAAAAACCTGACGTATTAGTCGGTCTTTTGCTCCCATTGTTTTGAGCAGTCCTATAGTAGTGGTATTTTCAAGTATTAGTATTAATAATCCCGAAATCATATTCAAACTGGCTACAGCTATAATGAGAACAAGGATTACAAGTATGTTAGTGTCCAATAGATCAAGCCAAGCAAATAACTGTGCTTGCGTGTCTCGTATGGTTTGTATCCTTAGCAAGTCTGTCATCTCATCTCCTTTCTCATCGCTATAACGCATCACTGTATTTAATACATCTGACGCTATGTCATCTAGCTTGTCGAAATCGGAAATGCCTATCTCTAAACCTGTCGACTGATTCTCTTCCCACCCGTTAAGTTTTCTGAGTTGTCGAATGTCTACAAATCCATATCTGTTGTCAAATTCGGAGAAATGTGAGTCGTACGTACCGATAAGTGTAAATCTTCTGGCTCTGATATTGTTTTGAACAAAGTATATTCTTACAGGATCACCAATTTTTATTCCCATCAGCTTTGTAATGCTGGTTGACAGCATAATCCCATCTGTCGGTTTGGGACTAATAGCGCAACTGTCATGTAGAATAGTTCCTTCGCTGAGTATACTTCTGACAAAGGTAGAGTCGTATCCAAAATCAAGTCCTTTAAGGGCTATTCCTTGTACAGCCTCCTTTGTCTTGATAATGCCAGCTTTGATGATGTATGGCGTGACGCGTGTTATCGACTCTATATTGTCCAGCTTTTCTGTGAGAAGACTGTCTACTATTATCGGTTTTGTCTCGTAGCTTTGGTTAGAGTCAAATTGAGAGATGACTATATTGCTGCCAAATCCTACAATTTTTTGCCGTATCTCTTTTTTGAATCCAGTACCTATGCATATAGCTATCGTCATCACAGCCATGCCCAAGGCGACGGCAAGGGTAGAAACCTTTACCACAGGGCCCGAGAGCTTGCGGTTTTGCAATCCCTCTTGGCTTTGCCCCATAAGCCTCTTGGCTATGTGCGATACTAGACTCATTAATTAGTACGTCCCGGATAAGCCTTGAGCGCACGTGCCAATAGGTCAAGCGCTATCTCCAAATCTTCTATCTTGAGCACGTATGCTATTCGCACCTCGTTGCGTCCCAGCGTGCGGTTGCTGTAGAATCCAGATCCTGGCGCTAACATTACTGTCTGGTTGTTGAATGAGAAGTCCTCCAACAACCATGCACAGAATTTATCAGCATCGTCAATCGGCAGTTTCGCCATCGTATAGAACGCACCACTTGGTATAGGAGAATATACTCCAGGTATTTTGTTAAGACCGTCAAGCAAGAAGTTTCGTCTCTTGCGATACTCCTCATTCATGGCCTTGAAGTATTCATCAGGTACGTCAAGCGATGCCATGGCAGCTATTTGCCCGAATGAAGGCGGACAAAGACGAGATTGTGCTATCTTCATTGAAGCTGCCAATACCTCTTTGTTTTTCGTAGCAAGTAGTCCAACTCTAAGTCCACATTCGCTATATCTCTTTGAAACCGAGTCGACCATTATGACGTTGTCATCTACTCCTTTGAGAAACATCGACGAGTAGTGCTTGGCTCCATCGTAGCAGAATTCGCGATATACCTCGTCCGAAATCAAGAATAGATCGTACTTGAGGATTAAGTCGCGCAGTTGCTGAAACTCTTGCTCGGAATATAGATAACCTGTTGGGTTGTTAGGATTGCAGATTAATATAGCCTTGGTCTTGTTGGTTATTACCTTCTCAAATTCCTCAATGCTAGGTAGCATAAACCCATTCTCAATGGTAGATGTAATAGGCGTAACACATGCACCAGCTGCTGCCGCAAATGCCTCATAGTTGGCATAAAACGGCTCTGGAACAATAACTTCGTCCAATGGGTCAAGGCAACTCATGAAGGCCATCTGAACAGCTTCAGAACCGCCGCAGGTAACAAGCATCTCGTTTGGCTCAAGATCTATGCCCGCCGCCTTGTAGTACTTGGATAGCTTGCGGCGATATTCTGGCATGCCTGCCGAATGAGTGTATGACACAATCGGCAATTTCGCATTTCTTATCGCATCAAGAGCTACTTCAGGGGTTAGAATATCTGGTTGACCTATATTCAAGTGGAATACACGAATGCCTCGAGCCTTCGCTGCATCGCTAAGAGGCACTAGCTTCCTGATAGGTGATGATGGCATAATGACGCCACGTTGTGATATTGCTGGCATAGTAAAATGCTATTAATCGTGAAGTGTCTGCAAAGGTAATACTTTCTTGCTTAAACCAAAAATAACATTTACCTTTGCCAATATGAAAAACGATATCCGTAAATCATTAGCTCCACTTAGTCGTAACAAGTACGTTATCTCGGTTTTCATCTTCGTTTTATGGTTGTTCCTGATAGCTGAAGATGATATTCTGACCAGGTTGTCTTTGTCTGCAAGTGTCAAGTCGTTGACCGAGCAGAAGGAGCAGCTGAAGGCTGAGATTGAAGAGGATTATCGTAAGATGGAAGAACTCCGTAATGTCGAAACCCTGGAGAAGTTCGCACGTGAGGAGTATTACATGAAGGCACCAGATGAAGTGGTGTTTATTGTCAAATAATACTATCTGAGTTTACCAGTTTTATATCATGAAACTTCCAACTATCCTGCTTAACACTGCAATGGTTATTTACGCAGTGGGTGTTTTATTGAAAGTTGTAGATATTTATGAGGCATGGATTTTAGCCCTCGTCGGTTCCCTTTTATTGGCGTTTGTTCGTGTATATGATAGAGCTAAATCTGATACAAAAAAGAATTCTCGCCCTACTAGAATACCGGCTATCTTGATTTTCTCCTCAACCTTGATGATAGCATCCGCTCATTTCATGTATGGGAATAAGAGTTATTGGGTCTTGCCTGTCGCTATAGCTGCAGCTCTGGAGTTGTATGCTTCGTATAGAATGCCTAAGGAGTAGTTGTATTGATTCCTGAGTAGATGCGTGGTCTTTTAGTGTCGTTGATTGTATTT
The DNA here is from genome assembly GCA_024401415.1 of Bacteroidales bacterium. Classification (GTDB taxonomy): domain Bacteria; phylum Bacteroidota; class Bacteroidia; order Bacteroidales; family Marinilabiliaceae; genus W3P20-009. The sequence continues at coordinate 3,439 of JAKSLC010000183.1, forward strand.
GTCAGTCTTGTGCAATGTGTGGCAGCTCAAAATATAAGTTACGCTTTGCATCAGGCAGATAGTATAGTTAATGTCTTGAAAACTACTCACGACCCTTATTTCTATTCAGCTACTGTTAATGATTGGATAACAGATACTAAGGAGTTGCTCCTAGTCGCTACCGGTACAGATATCGACTCGGTCAAGATGGAGGCTTTCGGCCGTGTCAATATTCCTATCGAGAGAGATACCGCCAGAGTCCTTTATTTTATTCACCATCAGTTGAGTGAGCCTCAGCTGGTATGGTTCCTTCGCCTGAATCATACTTATTCTCCTAATGCTGAGGAGTATAATACTCCATCATGTTATGCCTTCCAGGATAATATTAGTCAGACTGCTATTGACAATAATAAAAAGAAGGATGCTCCTATAGAGTCAATGTTGACGGGTGAATCTATTCCTATGTCTTCTACTCTTCGTGGGTTTGAGGTTGTCGATAGTGTGACTTCCCGTATCTATTACTGGGTTCCAGATGTTTTGCTTCGTGTCCATCTTGAAAGTTTGGCAGATATCAATGAAGATTTTGATATCAAGGAGTATGCTCTCGAAATAGTTAAGCAGAAGATGGAGGATCTGTATTCTCTGCCTGATATAATTTCTCGAGATTTGAGGGGTCTTACTCGCGTAGTTACAGTGTCAGATCCCAATAATAAGGTGTTTAAGATATCTACGTATTGTGTCTCTTATCCCGATTTTACCACCTCTTTTCACGGTATGATTGCTCATAATGCTGATGGTAAACACTATGTAGATAAATTGGATGATAAGACAGCTGAGATTCTTAGTCCTGAGAGGGGTGTGCTGAATCCGAATAAGTGGTATGGCGCTGTATACTATAACGTCATCCCGTTCGAAATAGATAAAAAGCCATATTTTACATTGCTGGGGTATAAGGCCTCTGATGGCTTGGTAAAAACTCGTGTCATTGAGATATTGTCTTTCAAGGGCAAGAAGGTCGCTTTCGGCGCTCCTCTTTTCTTGCACGAAAAGGCTACTTATCATCGTCGTGTCATGAAGTATTCTGCT
>JAKSLC010000184.1 GCA_024401415.1 Bacteroidales bacterium
CCGTACACCCCCACGCAGTTCTGCCTTGTATCAATGGCTTGCCACAAATTGGACACTGTATCTCTGATATGTCTACTGATTTTGTCTCGGCAGCTTGCACTATTATGGAGAATGATGAGTCAAATGCCAGACTGGCATCTATCTTGCCTCCCTCTACTTGTAGTCCTTTAATCACTGGTGTCTTGCCTTTTGTCAATAGCGATTTCAACTGTGTAGCGGATATCTTCTTGCCGTATATCTCAAATGGTACTCGTACGTTGCACCCCTCGTTATAGCCCGAACATCCCCAGGCTGTATTGCCTTTCATCATCGGTCGTGAACAGCGGGGACATACCAACTGTGCTTCGTCGGCCGACTTCTCTTTTTTATTTTTTTGCGATGAACCCGAGACTTCCCCGAGTGCTCCCTTGGTCTTGCCCTTATCTCCACTCAATACTCTGGCAAGCTCTATTCGCTCCATCGTACGGTCATAATACACTACCTGAACTACCTCTGAGACCATCTGTCTCATCTCGTTTAGGAATACAGATGCATCATATTCTCCGCGCTCTATCTCTCGTAGCTTTTTTTCCCACTGTCCAGTCATCTCTACACTTTTCAGCAACTCGTTCTTTATAGTCGCTATCAATCTCAGTCCCGTCTGGGTCGGCTGAAGATTCTTCTTCTCTTTGACTATGAATTTACGTTTGAAGAGTGTCTCAATAATAGCAGCACGGGTAGAAGGACGACCTATTCCGTTATCTTTCATCAAGTCACGCAACTCCTCATCATCCACCTGTTTGCCTGCGGTTTCCATAGCACGCAGTAGCGTAGCCTCGGTATACGGCTTTGGTGGCTGTGTCTGCTTCTCTTGAAGGGCTGGGTTATGCGGTCCCGTCTCTCCACTCTGAAAATCAGGCATCACTTGGTTCGATACTGCATCACCCTCTTGTTTCTTGTCATCGTCATTTGTAGGAGTCTGCCCTACCCCTCCATATACGTCACGCCAGCCTGGAGACAAAATCTGCTTGCCCGTAGCCTTAAACTCTACGTCGGCAGATTCTCCAAGTACGGTAGTAGTGGATATCTTACAGTCAGGATAGAAATTTGCTATGAATCTTCTTGTTATCTGGTCGTAGACCAACTTCTCTTCCCTACTCAGATCTGGTCGCGGCGGCACTCCTGTCGGTATTATCGCATGGTGATCCGTAACCTTCGAGTAGTCAAAAACCTTCTTGCTCTTGCGTATAGTCCCCTCTTGTAATATAGGTTGCACTAGGTTCATATATGGTGTCAACCCTTTCAATATATTAGGGACTTTCGGATAGATATCGTCCGAAAGGTATGTAGTATCTACACGTGGATAGGTCGAGAGCTTCTTCTCATAGAGGCTTTGGATATATCTCAGGGTATCATCGGCCGAAAAGCCGAATTTCTTATTGCACTCTACCTGAAGCGACGTAAGGTCAAATAGTCGTGGCGGCGCCTCTGTACCCGGCTTAGTCTGCGCATCTTTTATGGTAAAGAGCTGACCCTGAATGGCACTCAATGCCTGTTGGGCCTCCTCTACAGTCTTGAATTTTCCTTTAGTGGCATTGAAAACCACGTCACGGTAGGTAGTCTTCAATTCCCAATATGTCTCAGGCTTGAAGTTCTGTATCTCAAGGTATCTATTTACAATAAGTGCTAAGGTTGGAGTCTGAACACGGCCAATGGACAATACCACTCCTTGCCCGCCATATTTCAGCGTGTAAGCTCTCGTGGCATTCATTCCCAAAAGCCAGTCACCCATCGCACGCGCCGCACCGGCAGCATATAGCTTGTCAAAGTCAGAACCGGGCCTGAGGCTGTTGAATCCCTCTCTGATAGCCTCTTCTGTCAATGAGGATATCCAAAGTCGAGTCATCGGACATTTCATACCAGCCAACTGCAATACCCATCTCTGTATCAGCTCACCCTCTTGTCCAGCATCACCACAGTTTATTACCTCTTCTGCATTCTCAACAAGATGCTTGATGATATTAAACTGGCGCTTTACTCCTTGATCATCCTTCACCTTTATCCCAAAACGTTGAGGGAGAATAGGCAATGTGGCAAAATCCCAACGCTTGAGGGATGAATCATAATCATGTGGCTCTTTTAACTCGCACAAGTGACCGAACACCCACGTAACACAATAATCACCGCCTGAGTAATAGCCGTTATTGCGTTGAGAGCACCCCAACACTTTAGCTATTTCAGCAGCAACAGATGGTTTCTCGGCAATGCAGAGTTTCACAGGCCTACAAATCTTTAATTAAAACCTTACCATATTCGCTTTTCGGAGAGAACACATACTCATCCAACCCGTCGAAAATCTTTTTGTATTTTGTGTTGTCTAACAAATCCTTGGTAGAACCGACAGTTTCAACTTTATTCAGGAAAAGATTGAGAGTCATCACATTAGTATCCAATGCTGGTTGATAGTATACCTCCTTGGAATTTTCTCCCTGAATCTCGGAGAGTAGTTTAGCGTCAACCATCCTCTTAAGAAGAAGAACAACTATAGGATGTTCTATACCAAGCTCCTTGGCAATTTCTTCTGATGAAGGTGCAGGCTTATCTCTATAAGAGAAACGAACACTGACAAAATTAGCGATACACACCATTATTTTACGACGGAAATCTACACTATAGCCATCAACATCAGCTTCCTGTCTGACATTCTTGACATTCTGATGTAAATATGCAACCTCACAACCCAAGACAACGACAAACCACATGGCACGCATCCATATTAGGAAGAGAGGTATGGCAGCAAAACTACCATATATGGCATTGTTACTCGAGATTCCTATCTGAAAATAGAGATATACACCTTGTGTAGCAAACAAACCAATTGCAGCAACGAATCCTCCGAGGAAAGCAGAAAAAGGTCTGACATTAGTATTCGTCAAAATCATATACATAAGCATAAGACCGAATACAAGAAGTACTACCGGTACCGTACTTAGCACTATGGTCCAAGCTCTTGCCAAATCTACATTACTGCTTATGACCCCAGTAACATTCACCAAGAAACTAGACGACGCTACCAATGCAATAATAGCAATAAGAACGATTGAAATATAATCAGAGAACTTTCTTACGACAGAACGAGATTTACTTACGCCCCAAATCTGATTGAAAGTAGCTTCGGTATGACCGATAAGTGACATAACTGACCAAAACAACATAGCCAAACTGACACCTGCAACTACGCCACCCTTCATATTAAGAATATACTTATCTGAAAACTCCAAAAGATATTCAGCTACCATCTCATGTCCTTTAAAGCCTTCCATTATAAGTTCTCTCAGCACCTCATAGAATCCAAAGGCATTTGCTATACCAAATGACATAGCAGCCAATGGCACAATAGAAAGAACCGTATAGTATGTAAGCGCCGAGGCCTTATCTCCACACTTATCTCGGCGATATTTTCTTACGGCTTCAACAACAATAACCAAAAAGGAATAGATTCTACCTTCTCCTTTTCCCGTACGAACGAACGTTTCACACTTTCGGAAAATCTCGTTCCAAATCTCAGCAATAGCAGCAAACCCCATTATTTCTTATTGTAAAATAAACATATTAGCTAATTACACCAGATGCAACAAGAACATCGCCATCATACATAGCACAGAATTGACCCGCTGTAATACCTCTTTGAGGTACATCGAAGACGACATAATAGGCTCCCGCTCTACGCAATAGCCTACCCTCCTGCAAAGGTTGACGATAGCGGATACGAATTTGGAATCGTCGTTCATCATTTATAGCCATCTCTTCGGTAGGCATCACCCAATGCATCTCCTCGTCAGATATTTTAAGAACCTTACGATGTAGACCTGGATGCGAGTCACTCATACCTAAGAAAATCTGATTATGCTCTATATTTGTGCCTATCACAAACAGAGGTTCAGGAAAACCTCCGATATTAAGACCTTTTCTCTGTCCAATAGTATAATACTGAGCGCCAATATGGGTACCAACCTTTCGACCATACATAGGATGCAAAGGATACGGCTGCGCCAGAGCATCAAGATCGGCATCAGATACATCTACATTATCAGCCAGAGCCCACTTTCGCTCAAATATCTTACAATCGGGTTCAATAAGGAATACCTTACCCTCGCGTGCCTTAAGTTTTTGCTGTAGGAAAACAGGCAAATCCACCTTACCTACAAAACAGATACCCTGAGAATCTTTCTTATGCGCAGTAACAAGATTAAGCTCATTAGCAATTTTACGAACGTCAGGCTTTAGCATATCGCCTATAGGGAAAAGTGCCTTGGACAACTGTTCTTGAGACAACTGACACAAAAAATAGCTCTGGTCTTTATTAGGGTCGGAGCCAGCCAAAAGCTTATAAATCTCTTTACCATCTGGAC
>JAKSLC010000185.1 GCA_024401415.1 Bacteroidales bacterium
TAGCTTGTTACACCTAGGTCGCTCATGGCTTGAAGCATAAGCATCCGACCCGCTTCAAAGTACGGGTATTCCGCCAATTCGTGTTCCAGGTTCTCAATGACACTAGATGTTAGACGCATTGGCTGCGCTATCGAATTGTAAAACTCTTCTTGTGTCATGATTACCAGTCGGCAAATGCCTTGTTGAATATGTTTTGTGTGAGTTCTTCTATTATCTCTTCACATAGCTCGGCCTCAACGTCATTGAGGTTAGATTCGGAGTTGTAGTCTTTGTATGCCGAGAAACTCTGCTCCCAGTCTTTCTTTGGGTCTTTAGTATTTCTGCAGCGTATCTTGACTGTCACGTTGAGTCGAGTCTCCGCAGAAACAGCATCAGCTTTCATCGCCATCGGTTGAGTAGAATATCCTGTAATATTTCCCGAAAAGTCTATGTCTCCATTGTCTACTACCATGGATAGACGCGACTCGTTTTGTATTCTGTCTTTTAGGCCTTCAGTGAGTTTTTGAGATAGTTCTGGGTATATCAGTGGCGCTCTGTTGGCAATATACTGAACAGAGAATGTGTTCAAATCCTCAGGTATAGATGCGCCGCTCATGGTGAAGGAAATCTTGCACCCAAAGCTTAGTATACTAATTGCTGCCGCAGTTAGAATTACCCATATATGTATTCTACTCTTGTTCTTCACTTTGATTTTGTATGATATTATTTCAATCCGTATGTCTCTATTTTTCTGTAGAGTGTACGCTCTGCAATCCCCAATTCTTGAGCCGCAAGTTTTCTTTTGCCGTTATGTTTCTCTAATGCTTTCTTGATGAGCTCTTTCTCGTTCTCAGGTATAGAGAATGACGCCTCTTCTTCATCATCAGTATTCGTTAAAACTTCACTGTCTTGGATATCTCTGATGTGCTCTCCTGAGTTTAGGATATGTTGTATGCTATGTGCATTGTTCTCATGGTTCTGCTTGTGCGTCGTTAAGGTCAGTCCATCTTCAACAGTATACCTGTCCAGTATCTGCTGGTTCTCTACACTCATGTCTCCATGGTGTTCAGCCATGTCTAGAACTAGCTTTTTCAGGTCGGCCATCTCACGGCGCATGTCGAATAGTACTTTGTATAGTATCTCTCGCTCGTTTTCAAAGGTTTCCTGTCCTCCATTGCTCCTGTTCGGTAGAATCAATGAGACGCCTCCTCTGTTTTCTGGAAGAAATTCCTGTAGCTCGATAGCATCAACTATTCTGTCTTTGGCTAATACCGTTACTTGTTCTGCGATGTTCTTAAGCTGACGTACATTACCCGGCCAGTCATATTTCTTTAGCAGTTCCTTGGCATCTGCAGTTAATGTTACAGCAGGCATCTGGTTCTTTTCAGAAAAATCCGAAGTGAAACGATGAAACAATGCTGGTATGTCTCCTGCTCTGTTGCGCAATGGAGGAATGCGTATCATTATGCCATTAAGTCGGTAGAATAGGTCTTCTCTGAATTTGCCACTCTTGATGGCCTCCTCTAAGTTGACGTTCGTAGCAGCTACTATTCGCACATCGGTCTTCTTGACCGCAGATGAGCCCACTTTCATATATTCTCCCTTTTCAAGTACTCGTAGTAGCTTGGCTTGGGTTGCTAGTGGCATTTCTCCTATCTCATCTAGAAATATTGTGCCTGTATTCGCCTCTTCGAAGTATCCCTTTCGGTCTGCTAGAGCTCCCGTAAATGAGCCTTTTTCGTGACCAAATAGCTCGGAGTCCATAGTACCTTCTGGAATGGCACCGCAGTTCACAGCAACGTAGGGTTTGTGCTTGCGTTGACTGTATTGATGTATTATCTGGGGAAAAAACTCTTTGCCGCTTCCGCTTTCTCCAATGATGAGTGCCGATAGTTGTATAGGGGCTACCTGAACAGCCGTATCAATAGCGCGGTCAAGCATAGGGTCGTTGCCAACTATGCCAAAACGTTTTTTTATTTCATCTATTTCCGCCATAACAGACACTTCAAAGTCTCACAAAGATACGGTGATTTCTACAAATAGACAAGGGCATAAAAAAGAGTTGGCTGACCATCACGGCCAGCCTTTACTCATAACCACTCAAAACTCTATATATTACACGTCATATGTTCTTAAGCAATCTTGCCAGTCTGTAGTATCCTGTCTACGATACTATCAATGATTGGCATGTCTGATGGCGGCCAAGCTAAACCCATTAGCTGTATCGGCATGAACCAAGCCACGTACGAGTGTCCATGGAGCATTACCTTGCCATCTTCTATCTCTGCCAGAAATGGGTGAATAACAAATGTTTTGTCATTGTTTTTCTCACTCGCCACTTCATAAGAAGGCAGTTCTTCTTTTATACAAATGTTGATGTTGAGTTCTTCTTTAACTCGTCTGATGGCACATTCCCTCGGTGTTTCATTCGCCTGTGGCTTGCCTCCTGGGAATTCCCAAGCTCCACTATTCGAAAGTTCCTCACCTCGACGAGCAGCAAGTATCATCCCATTGCGTATGATTACAGCACATGCCACATCTTGTCTCGTCTTCGCCATCCTCTCTTCATTTGTTTTGTCTATTATAACGTGATTACTCATGATAAGGTTACACGATTTTCAAAAAAATTGAAGATATTGCTATATAATTTCCGTAGACATCAAATCTATTTCAGCCGATTTCTACCAATCAAATCTGTCTCCATCAAAATAAATAATTGCTATTAACGTGAGGGTGTCTTATGTGCTCAGAATTGACGTTAGCAATATATCAATGTAGACATCTCACTGGGGGCGAATACTTTTCGTGCTACATTTAGCAATTCTTCGGCTCCGATAGTTTTGATGGCAGCTAACGAAGTCTCTATCCCTTTTGCATTGCCATACATTATTACACTCCTGGCTGCTGATAGCATCAGACTCTCTCTGTCTTCTGTGGCCAGTAGAAGTTGCCCCTCTAGTTGCCTTTTGATACGTTTGAGTTGTGTGTCAGAGAATGGTTTGCTGCATATTTTGTCCAATTCTCGGTTTACTATTCTAATGCTTTTGGCAACCTTGTCTGCGTCTGTTCCAAAGTATATTACCTCAAGCCCAACGTCTGTGTATGACGAGTACTCCGATTCAACATTGTACGCTATGCCATTTTTCTCTCTGAGTGCAACACTCAGTATGGCATTCATGCATGGCCCTCCCAATATGTTGTTGAGCATATATAGTGGTACTCTGTCATCTTCTAGCGCAGATGGCGCAATATTGCCCATCAGGATGTGTGCCTGATTATATCCTTTGGCCTCTCGTTCTGTAATTTTGCAGTAGCTCGATGCCGTCTGTCTGAACCCTTCCGGTCTGATATTCGCTTCGTAGCAACCTAGATATTTCTCTGCTATGCGAAATACTTTCTCCGCAGAAACATTCCCTATGACACTGAGCACTATGTTGTCTGTGTGGTAGGTGCGACGCATAAATCGCCTGGCCGCATCACCATCAAATCTCATCAGGGTGTCTGCTTCACCTAGAATGTTGTGAGATAGAGCCGGGTGATAAAATACCCTCTCTTCAAAATCGTCAAATATCAGTTCTGATGGGGTGTCTTTGTATGAATTTATCTCGTCTAATATGACGTCCCTCTCTCTCGTTATCTCTTTTTCTGGAAATGTCGGACAAAATACCATGTCTGCTAATAGCTCTATGGCTCTCTCTAAATCTTTGACTAGCACAGCAGCATGTATGGCTGTCTCGTCTTTTGTGGTGTACGCATTCAGTTCTCCGCCTACTTCGTCTAGGCGGTTCAATATCTGAATGCCTGTGCGGTGTTGCGTACCTTTGAATATGGTGTGCTCTATAAAGTGCGCCATGCCATACTCTTCTGGAAGTTCGTCTCTGGAACCGGTACCGATTATTATGCCACAATGACAAACACTGCTTAGTGTTGGTTGTACCACTACGCGAATGCCATTCGTTAGTGTATTAATGGGAAATGTCGACACGTGTTTCGTGAAAATGTCTTGAACGTTATTGTTCTGCTGCTCTCTCTGATGGCCTGAATATGTATACTACTCCATATCTCGAGGCTATTTCTCGTTTTTGCTCTGCATCGCATGTTTCCAGCCTCTTCTCTATCTCGTTCCACATCTCTAGTATCAGCGCATCTGCTTTCGGTCTCACTTCTTCCACTTTTATATGGTGCTTCTGTATCGTCTGAAGTAGATCCTGATGTTTGTTGTATACTTCTCCTAGTTGCTGTATCTTTACTTTAACAACGGCAATCGATGGGTTGTATATTCTGTTGCCTTTGCCTTGTGTCATGCGTTTCTCTTCCCCTTCTATGACAATGTTTCCCCACGATAGTACCTGACCTACTGTCTCTATGACAGGGATAGTATCGTCGTTAATCTTTAGGCCTAA
>JAKSLC010000186.1 GCA_024401415.1 Bacteroidales bacterium
ATTGGTTGTTGATAGTATTAATTAATTGAGCTCAAGAATCTCATTGTCTCCAAAGGCTTCATAATTCGATATAATAACCTTCTCGCCTGCTTCTAGTCCTTCTGTAATCTCATAAGCTTTCGGATTCTGTCTCGATATCTTTATCTCTCGCTTGTAGGCTTTCTTTCCACTCTTGTCCAGTACAAAGATCCATTTACCGCCTGTCTTCTGGAAGAAAGTGCCACGAGGAATCATGATAGCATTCTCTGCCTGACCCAGCATAAGATTGATGTAGTAAGTCTGACCACTACGCATATTATCAGGATGCTCGCCCACGATAGTCAGTTCTGTACGGAATTTGCCGCCTACTACCTCAGGGAATACCTTACGAACGACCAAAGTATACGATTTGCCATTGCGATCCAAAGTAGCCTCAAGACCTTGCTCTACTCTGTCGATATAATGCTCATCAATCAAAGCTTCAATCTTATAGTCGGACAAATCATTTACCTGACCGATACTGAAACCGCTACCCAGGCTCTGGCCCAAATCGACATTCAGAGAACCGAGTTCGCCATCAATAGGGCTCTTTACATTGAGATTCTCCTTTCTTTTTCTCTGCAATTCCATGCTGAGGTCGATAGCCTCCAAATCCTTTTTCATCTTAGCGATATCGCGTTCTTGATATACGCTGTCTTGCTTAAGTTGGAACTCATATATCTTACGACTTTCAAGGGCCAATTCGTAATCCTCCTTAGCTTGTTCGTAAACTTCGCGGCTAGTGAGATTATTCTTGTAAAGCTGCTCCTGCTGACGGAAAGCGCGCTCTGTTCTTTTTACTTTTATGTTAGCCTCTTTCAGGTACATGGTGTGAGTCATAAGATTCTGTTCAAGCGTGATGGTAGTGCTACGTACCTGGTTTTGCTTCTCTACCAAACTATTTTGCATCTCGAGTATAGAGAGCTCGAGGGAAGAGTTGGAGAGTCTGATAATCACGTCGCCTTTCTTGACCTTAGTACCCTCCTCGACAAGTTTTTCCTTTACGATGCCACCTTCCTCTGGGGTGAGGCGCACTATACTTATAGGTAATACTTTGCCATCGAGGCGTACATAGTCGTCAAATCTACCAGTTTCAACGCTTACTATATTAAGGTCTTCTGCATTTACGCGCATAGTACCCTTAGCATTTCCAAAGATAAGCCAAATTATCAATAAAGAAAGCGCTGTACCGCCAATGATATAAGGAATATGCTTCTTTTGAAGACCCTTTTTCTTTTCAATTATAATATCCATGACTATTAGATTTTTTTCAGTTAAACGATTAATATTAATTCCAACTCTTTATCCCCTTGTAATAATCTACAAGTTTCTGATTACTGATAAGAGTCAACTTTTTTGTCAAAAGATTAAGACGCGAATTGTAGAGGAGTTCGGCAGAAGTTCTGACCTCAATAGCCGATATGAGACCTTCTCTGAATTTCTGGCAAGCCAGATTGTAAGCCAATTCTGAGGCCTCGACATTTTTCTCCAAGCTATTTACCTCTACTATAGTGGCATCGCGATCCATGATGGCGAGCTGTACCTCCTTTCCTAGCTTCTGCATGACATTCTTCTCCACGTTATCCATCTTCATGTTTGTCAGTTTTGCCCGTTTAATTCTGTTAGCTCTTCCAAGTCTGTCGAAGATAGGCACATATATACTCATGCCCACTATCTCTCCGTGATTATTATTGAATTGGCTGCTGAAATGATCGCCAATATTCTTTGTGAGGTTCTTGTAATATCCAGTGCTTGCCTGTGCATATACCTCTATGGTAGGCAAGGTAGAGAGCACGCTAGTTTTGTACGATAAATTATAGTACTGCTTTTCCAGTTTTATATCTTGTATTTGAGGGTTATTTTCTTCAGCATAGCGAAAAACATCGTCAAAAGAATCTGCACCATATACAGGTTTAATATCATTAATAACAGTATCTACATCTATATAAGAGTCTGTTGGCATATTCATATACATTTTGAGTTCGATAATAGCATTCTCGTAATGCTTTTTCTCAGCCAGGAGAGCAGATTCGTCGCTACTATATGTTGCTTGCATCAGGGCTACATCATTCTGACTCTTCATGCCAAGTTCGTACTGCATTTTTGCCTGGCGCAGCAACTCTTCGCTAGTCTGCAACTTGCTGTCCTTAAGAGCAACGCTGCCCTTGTAGTATACTGCATTGATATATGCGTTCATTATACCAATGGCCACATCGTCCTTTTTCTGTTCTACTTGAGTAAGAGCTCTTTTCTTAGCAACTCTTGCCTGTCTCCATCTGTTTACAGTTTCGCCACCGTCGAACAAATTCATAGAGGCTGTTACAGAATAGCCATTAGAGTATTGAGTCATACGCATGTAAGTATTAGTCTCTTGGTCGATGTTACGACCCCAGCTGACTTTGCCATCGACAGAAGCGGAAATGTTTGGAGAGAAAGCTGCAGTAGCAGCCGCAACATCTGCTTTACTCATTTTGTAGTCGATGTTGGCATTCAAGACCTCTACGTTATTATCGATTGCATAAGATATGCAATCATCTAGAGACCATAGACGCTCTGCACGGCTATTTTGTGCAGTGAGTTCTGTGATAAATCCTACCAAGAGGATCAGTATGCTTATTAATGATTCGTACATTGTGTAGATATTTTTTTGTTTTTCTGACTAACAGAAAGACAATAGCCGTGCCAAAAATGCTATAGTGTTGATATATAGTTAGTTGGCTATTTTGGAGTAAATGTAGCACTGTCCAATTATTTGACAATGACGTCTAATTATTAGACATTATGATGTACAATCCATCTTATAAAGTGGTAAATTTGTAGTCGCAAAAAAATTAAAAATCAACCTTGAAGAATGAAGAGGATTATATTTTCGATGTTGGCTGCAGCTGGCATTATTTTTTCGGCATGCTCAGATGAGAAGCCATATACCATAACATGTCATTATCAGAATCAGATACCAGACAGTACATACGCCTACTTGGTATCATTCAATTCTGGTTTGCGAGATGTAAATTATCTGGATTCAGCACTAATAATCAATAGGAAGGCCCAGTTTGCCGGTGTGATAAAAGGTACGCAGGCTTGTGCAATATACACATTGAGATTTCGTGCTCCCTTTATTTTGGAACCAGGAGACATTAAGATAGAGGGTACAGAGGTCGTAACAGGTACGGCACTGAATGAGAACTGGACAGACTTCCGTGCATATTCTGATTCTGTAAACAACAGTGCGGAGGAGCAATATCGTATAGCTGTAAAAAATACAGAGCTTACAGAACAGGAGAGAGAAGAGCAGATAGATGAGATAATTACAGACTACAGCACAAAAATTCTGACTAAGGCAAGTGATATTATGGTAAATCACAAAAATGATGCATTAGGTCAGTTTGTATTCTGGATGGATATTGCCAATAATGAGATAATGGATCGACATATTTATAAGGAGAAATTGTCTGAGGCAGGCGAATTTATAGCAAACTTTGGTCCTATTAAGTCTATTACAGCACGTTATAATGCGCAAGAGGCTACTTCGGAGGGGAAAATGTTTACAGACTTTACCATAGCCAATGGAAATCTTGATGGTACAGAGGCAAAATTGTCGGACTATGCAGGCAAAGGCAAAGTACTACTAGTAGATTTCTGGGCATCGTGGTGTGGTCCATGTCGTAGAGCTATGCCAAAAATAGCAGAGGCTTACAATACATTTTCATCTGAAGAATTTCAGGTTCTCTCCATTGCGGTATGGGACAAGCATGATGACACACTTGTAGCGATGAAAGAACTTGGCATGGAGTGGAGCCATATCATTGATGCGGAGACGATACCTACAGATCTTTATGGAGTGAACGGAATACCACACCTTATGCTTATAGGAGGTGACGGTACAATACTTCGTCGTGGTTTAGCTCCAGATAATATCATGGCAGCCGTACGAGAGGCGCTTGCGGAGAAATAGCATAGTGCTGATGAAAAATACAATAGTAGGAGGAGAACTTGATATAGTTTTTCTCCTACTATTTGTTTTTACAAAAATATTACTAAATTTGCATCAACAATTAGACGCGAAGCCGCCACATCAATTAAATAAAGGCTTCATTCTCTTATTTTTCCAAGTAAATACAGTTTTCTAATTTATAATGTATACAGCAGAAAGTCTTTCAGCTATGCGTATTTTAGAATTACGCGTAATAGCTAAAGAGGTTAATATCGCGAGAGTTGATCAATACAAAAAAGCAGAACTCATTCAGCAGATATTATCCAAAGTAAATCAAGGCGCAGCACTA
>JAKSLC010000187.1 GCA_024401415.1 Bacteroidales bacterium
TGCAAATAGATAACGACGAATATAAGTACGGTTTCTCGAGTGATATTGAGACAGAGACCATAGCAAAGGGCCTCTCTGAAGATATAGTCCGTCTCATTTCTGCTAAAAAAGGAGAGCCAGATTTTATGCTTGAGTTTCGCTTGAAGGCATACCGTCATTGGTTGACACTCAAGCAGCCGACTTGGGCTCACTTAAATATTCCTGAGATAGATTTCCAGAGTATCAGCTATTATGCTGCTCCAGTAAATAAACCTAAGCTCCAGAGTATGGACGAGGTAGATCCTGAGATTCGTAAGACATTTGATAAATTAGGAATCCCATTGGATGAACAAAAAGCTCTTTCGAATGTGGCTGTAGATGCGGTGCTCGACTCTACATCTGTCAAGACTACATTTCGTAAGACACTAGCTGAAAAAGGAGTAATATTCTGTTCTATAAGTGAAGCTATAAAAGAGCATCCGGACTTAGTTAAGAAATATCTTGGCTCTGTTGTTTCTTATGCTGATAACTTCTATGCCGCACTTAATTCAGCGGTTTTTTCAGACGGATCATTTGTCTATATTCCTAAAGGAGTTCGTTGCCCTATGGAGTTGTCGACTTACTTCCGTATCAATGCAGCTAAGACAGGACAATTTGAACGAACATTGATTGTGGCAGATGATGATTCGTATGTTTCTTATCTTGAAGGATGTACAGCACCACAGAGAGACGAGAATCAGCTTCATGCAGCAATTGTAGAGATAGTGGTAAATACTAATGCTGAGGTAAAATACTCTACAGTGCAGAACTGGTATCCTGGTGATAAAGACGGAAAGGGAGGTATATACAATTTTGTTACGAAGCGAGCCCTATGTGCGGGAGATAACTCGAAGATATCGTGGACACAAGTAGAGACAGGTTCTGCCATCACATGGAAATACCCTTCGTGTATATTAAAAGGCAACAACAGTGTTGGAGAGTTCTACTCGGTAGCAGTGACGAATAATTACCAGCAGGCAGATACAGGTACCAAGATGATTCACCTCGGTGCAGATACACGTTCTACTATTATCAGTAAGGGTATATCTGCAGGAAAGAGTCAGAATAGCTACAGAGGACTTGTAAAGATGGCTCCTGGTGCGCACCGAGCCCGTAATTATTCTGTTTGTGATTCACTTCTCTTAGGAGATAAATGTGGCGCACACACATTCCCATATTCGGATATTCAGAATCCGACGGCACAGTTTGAACATGAGGCGACTACCAGCAAGATATCGGAAGACCAGTTGTTCTACTGTATGCAGCGAGGCATATCTGAGGAGGATGCAATCGGTCTTATAGTTAATGGTTATGCCAAAGATGTTCTCTCAAAGCTCCCGATGGAGTTCGCTGTAGAGGCTCAAAGACTGCTACAAGTTTCTCTTGAGGGTAGTGTCGGATAATAAATTGAAAAAGTATAGTTATGCTAGATATAAAGAATCTTCATGCCACCGTTGATGGCAAAGAAATATTGAGAGGTATCAACCTCCAGATTAAGCCGGGAGAGGTACATGCAATTATGGGACCTAATGGCTCTGGTAAGTCTACTCTTTCTTCTGTGCTTGCTGGTAATCCGGCATATACAGTAACAACTGGTGAGGTCTCTTTCAATGGAAAGAATCTTCTAGAGATGTCGCCTGCTGACCGTGCAAATGAGGGACTGTTTCTTTCGTTTCAGTATCCAGTAGAGATTCCAGGAGTATCGATGTCGAACTTCCTTAAGACAGCTCTCAATGCAAAGCGTAAATATCAAGGCTTAGAGCCTCTTTCTGCCGCAGAGTTTCTAAAACTTATGAAAGAGAAGAAGTCTATAGTGGAGATTGACTCTAAACTGACAAACCGTTCGGTAAATGAGGGTTTCTCAGGTGGAGAGAAGAAAAAGAATGAGATATTTCAGATGGCGATGCTTGAGCCTACACTCCGTATACTAGATGAGACTGACTCAGGACTTGATATTGATGCACTCCGTATTGTAGCTTCGGGCGTAACGAAACTAAAGACAGAGAATAACGCCACAATAGTCATTACTCACTATCAGCGTTTGCTTGATTATATCGTTCCTGATTATATCCATATTCTCTATCATGGTCGTATTGTTATGACAGGTACCAAAGAATTGGCGCTAGAGCTTGAAGAGAAGGGTTATGATTGGATTAAAGAGCAATTCCCTGATTGATTTTGAGGTATGAATATCAGAGAGCAAAATATAAATATAACACTGTCTGCTAATGAAATCAGGCAAGAGGTTCTGAGTTTTGATGATCAGACACCTGCTGAGGTTGCTATAAGCATTTCTCTAACAGATGGTGCGCATCTTGATGTCGTGCTACTACAAGAGAATGTATCGTCGGCAAAAAAATGTACTGTGCGTATTGAGCAGGGGGTTAGCAGTGCGTTGTCAATGTCGACAATTACGCTTCATTCCATGGATATAAAGAATGATGTTGAGGTACGACTAAAAGGAGAGGGCGCTGAGTTGACGCTCAATGGTCTCTATTTGACAGATAATAGTGAATCGGTTGACAATAAGACAGTTGTGTATCACGAAGTAGCACACTGCTCTACAAAGCAATTGTACAAAGGAGCCCTAGATGGAGAGTCGAAAGCATCTTTCGCGGGTATGATTATTGTTCAGCCTAATGCTCAAAAAACAAACGCTCAGCAAACAAATAGAAATATCATAATCTCGCCAAAGGCAAAGGTTCATGCGGAACCGCAGCTGGTGATTTATGCAGATGATGTGAAGTGTAGTCATGGTGCAACAACTGGTCAGCTAGATCCAGTGCAACTATTCTACATGCAGCAGCGAGGAATAAGCGAGGATGATGCCCGTAAAATGCTGACAGCAGCATACGCTGCAGAGGTAATAGGCCTAATCCCGATAGAGGATGTGCGTGAGCGTTTGACAGATTCTTTATTTGAATAAAACAATAAAATGACTCAGAAAGAGCTAGAAATACGTAGCCAATTCTCGATACTATATGAAAAGGTATATTCGAAACCATTGGTATACCTTGATAATGGTGCTACAACGCAAAAGCCAAATCGTGTGTTGGAGAAGATGCAGTACGTGTATGAACATTTGAATAGTAATGTGCATAGGGGAGTGCATTATTTGAGTAATCAGTGTACTGATTTACTTGAAGAGGCACGTAGAGTAATGGCTCGTCATATTAATGCGGAGGAAGATGCCGAGGTGATTTTTACCAGAGGTACCACAGAGTCTATAAACTTATTGGCATTTTCATTCGGAGAGACGTTCTGTAAAGCAGGCGACGAAATCATAGTTACTGAGATGGAGCATCACTCAGATATAGTGCCATGGCAGATGTTGTGTCAGCGTAAAGGTATGACACTTCGAGTGCTGACTATTACTGATGATGGTGAATTAGAAGTTGAGAAACTTGACACTTTGATTAATGAGAAAACAAAGCTTATATGTGTAGCTCAAGTTTCCAATGTATTAGGTACTGTTAATCCTATAAAAGATATTATATCCAAGGCCCATGCTAGAGGAGTCCTAGTAATGGTTGATGGTGCGCAAAGTGTACCACACATGAAAGTTGACGTGCAAGATCTGGACTGTGATTTTCTGGTTTTCTCGGGGCATAAGATGTATGGTCCTACTGGTAGCGGAATATTTTATGGGAAACGTCAGTATCTTGACCAGATGGTTCCATACCATGGAGGTGGTGAGATGATAGACAAAGTATCATTTTCTGGGACTACATACAACGTTATACCATTTAAGTTTGAAGCAGGAACGCCAGACTATGTAGCATCCATCGGATTGGCTGAAGCTGCTCGTTTCATTGAGGAGATAGGCTACGAGTATATAGAGGCACACGAAAAAGTTCTGGTACAATATACGTTGAGCCAGCTTCAGGGGCATTATGGTGTGAATATCATAGGTAATCCAAAGCAGCGAAGTGGTTCTGTATCATTCTTGATAGGAAAAACACACCCATACGATGTCGGAATGATACTTGATAAGATGGGAGTAGCAGTCAGAACTGGTCACCATTGTGCTCAGCCATTGATGGAGAGACTTGGTATAACAGGTACAGTCAGAGCCTCATTTGGCGTATATAATACACAGGAGGATATTGATATATTTGTAAAAGCGGTAAGGCAA
>JAKSLC010000188.1 GCA_024401415.1 Bacteroidales bacterium
CATAGCACTATGCCATCTTTAGGTCAAAAAATGAATTTATAGAACCCGCCTTAAAGAAATCTCAAAAAAATAACACATGAAAAACGTAAGAATAAAATCGATTTTTATAATTATCGCCTTAATAGTGTTACCATCTATTTCCAGTTGTGAAAAGGATATTAGTGCCATTACTATTAATAGAGGTAAATACGTCGTTCTGGAAAAGCCCTATACACATCCTGTTGACTCTACAATAACAGTTTCTGCTGTTATTATTGTCGAAGGTGAACCAATGGATAACTTTCCAGATGTGCCGCTAACCGCGTACTACCTGTCGGGAAATATTCCAACAGGTTTCTCTGTTGGAGATACCACAATAGTACGGGCTACAATAAAGGAAATATACCCATTAGGTGGCACAAATACAATGGCGGGCAATATAGATGTATATCAAATAATTAAAATAGAAAGGATATATTGAGGAAAATATAAGACTTTTCAGCGTTTTTGGCGACTTGTCGTCATCTTGCTGCTTGTCATATTCTCCGCTACGCTATCGAAGGGATTCTCCGGCTTCGCCTATCGGGACACTCACTGGGTGTCCCTTCATACTGGACTTTCCTTCATATAGCCCACTGTGCGCCCTCGTTTCAAACAGCAATCTGCTCGACAAACCACTCAAAATCGCAAGAAATGAATTTATAGAACCCACCTTAATATGGCATACTTACAGACTGACGTTACCAAGGTAACTACCCATGTGCTTCAAAATATGAAGCAGAGAGGCGAGAAGATTGCTATGCTTACCGCCTATGACTATTCTATGGCTCGTTTGTTGGACAGCACCAAGATAGATGTGGTGCTAGTGGGCGATAGCGCTGCAAATGTAATGGATGGCTACAAAACCACATTACCCATAACTCTTGATGAGATGATCTTCTACGGTGCTTCTGTAGTGCGTGCTATCAGTCGTGCATTAGTTGTAGTAGATATGCCCTTTGGTACCTATCAGGGAAACTCGAAGCTGGCTTTGGCTTCTGCTATTCGAATCATGAAGGAAACAGGTGCGGATGCTATCAAACTTGAAGGCGGAGAAGAGGTGTTGGAGTCTATCTCCCGAATCCTCTCTGCGGGTATACCCGTTATGGGACATCTAGGTCTTACACCACAAAGTATCAACAAATTCGGTACTTATGCAGTGCGTGCAACAGAGGACGAAGAGGCAGAACGCCTGGTAAAGGATGCAAGATTACTTGCAGAGGCAGGTTGCTTTGCTATCGTTTTGGAAAAGATTCCTGCTAAATTAGCAGAGTTAGTTACCAAAGAAGTGCCCGTTCCCACAATTGGAATCGGAGCCGGAAGTGCTGTTGACGGACAGGTGCTTGTACTTCAGGATATGCTTGGTATTACCCAGCAGTTCAAACCCAGATACCTTCGTCAGTATGGTACATTTGGAGAGGATATCTCTAATGCTGTCAAGCAGTATATTTCAGATGTCAAAACTGTAAACTTTCCTAACGAGAAGGAACAGTACTAGTTTCAACAAAATAATTGTTCAATATCCTTAACTGATTCAATATGTCTTGGCCAATTCTTATATCCGTTGCTCTCCTAGGATTGCTGTTGGTGGCTCTGGAGATTGTCGCTCTTCCTGGTGGTATTTCCGGTGTTTTGGGTGCCTTGTTGGCTGCCGCAGCCATTGCATTGTCGTTTAAGACGTATGGTTATTGGGCAGGAATCATCATGCTACTAAGTTCTATCCTGATTGTTGTCGTCTTGCTTATTATCTTTATGAAAAGCAAAACCTGGCGACGTGTTAGTTTGGATACAGAGATAGACGGTCGTGCCAACGAGGTAACGATTGCAGTGGGCGACGAGGGTAAGACTATCTCTAGATTAGCACCTGCAGGAAAGGCCTTGATAAAGGGACAGGTTGTTGAGGTGCATACCGTATCCGACTATCTTGATACGGATGTTCCTGTAAAAGTGATAGAAGTTGATGGTTACAGGATTATTGTAGAAAGAAATTAATAATTATTAAACAAATAACACTATGGAAATCTTTATTATTGTAGCTGCATGCATCATATTCTTGGTGCTCTTTTTGTGGCTTTTTCCCCTCGGAATCTGGTTCCAAGCTCTTATCTCGGGCGTTCATACCTCATTGGTTCAATTGGTATTCATGCGTTTCCGTAAAGTACCTCCTTCGGTAATTGTTAACAACCTTATTTCTGCAAGTAAGGCTGGTCTGAAGCTCTCCCAGAACGAACTTGAGGCTCACTATCTCGCAGGTGGTCGTGTTAATTCTGTAGTAAATGCACTTATTTCTGCAGATAAGGCTAACATGAACCTTGACTTTAAGACAGCTACCGCTATCGATTTGGCAGGTCGTGATGTACTTAAGGCTGTTCAAACCTCCGTTAATCCTAAGGTAATTGATACCCCTCCAGCAGCTGCGGTAGCAAAGGATGGTATTCAGCTTATTGCCAAAGCTCGTGTTACCGTTCGTACCAACATCAAGCAACTTGTCGGTGGTGCTGGTGAGGAGACTATTCTTGCTCGTGTCGGCGAGGGTATTGTAACTTCCATCGGTTCTGCTGATAGTCATAAGAAAGTGCCTGAGAATCCCGATTCTATCTCCAAACTGGTTCTGACCAAGGGACTTGACAGTGGTACGGCTTTCGAGATTCTCTCCATTGATATTGCAGATATCGATGTAGGTAAGAATATCGGTGCTCAACTTCAGATGGATCAGGCAAATGCTGACAAGAATATTGCACAAGCAAAGGCAGAAGAGCGTCGTGCTATGGCTGTTGCTTCAGAACAGGAGATGAAGGCCAAGGCTCAGGAGGCTCGTGCTAAAGTTATTGAGGCTGAGGCTGAAGTTCCTTTGGCTATGGCAGAGGCATTCCGTAATGGCAATCTCGGTATCATGGATTACTATAAGATGAAGAATATCCAGGCTGATACCGAAATGCGCGAAAGCATCAGCAAACCTGCTGCTCAGCCCTCCAAGAAATAATTCTTTCTGATATCTAGTAAAAGGCCTCTTCCTGTCCTAATAAAAGATGGGAGAGGCTTTTTGCAAATAACTATGCAACAAATGCGAGTTGATTTCTAATAAGTTTAGGAATTGCTTGGTATTAGAATCCGTAACGGTCGCATAACCATTATTATTAATAATCGCCGTGAGTTTAAAAGTCTACAACGCATCTGCAGGTTCGGGAAAAACTTTTTCCTTGGCAGCACAATATATAGCCCAATTACTAAAATCGGCCGAGAAAGATGACTTTCAGCATATTCTTGCCGTTACTTTCACGGTAAAAGCGACTGGGGAAATGAAAGACCGAATCTTAGGTACGTTAAGCAATATTGCCGACATAAACCGGAAAAACCTGCAGCTGGAAGACTTGTTAGTAAAACCCTATGCCGAGACGGGGACATATATACTCAAGATTGCAAAGATTCTGAAGAATAAGGAGAATACTGACAACCTGAAACAAGCAACGGAAACATGGCTTAAGTGGAGTGAGATAAAGGACTATAGCACCAGCGCATTTGAAATCCTAAAGGCTATCCTGCACCACTACGACCGATTCAAGGTGACCACCATCGACTCTTTCTTTCAGACGGTGTTACGAGGAGTTGCCCACGAGTTGGGATTACCCGCAGGATTGCGCACGGAGATTGGCAATGATGAGGTGCGACGGTTGGCTGTGCAAAGACTTATGGATTCTCTTTCCTCGGACAATGAGGCACAGAAACTTGTCAAGCAGTTTGTAAACGACCGGCTGGATGCCGACCAAAGATGGAATGTATCTTCTTTGCTCGAAACCTTTTCCGAGTGGCTGTTTAAGGAAGAATACATGCAATATCGAGATGATATTGAAACCCGCCTGGAATCAAATCCTAATCTGATGGCGGATTTCAGGAAAGATCTGTCAACCATTCGTAAGAACGCAGAGGAGAAGATGGATTCCCTTGCTGTAGAGTATCAGAAACAGTCTGCCTCATGGGATTCAGAAAACCTCTTCTCCTGCTGGGACGGACGTAAGCTAAAGACCATAAAGGGCTTTGGACCAAAACTTGCATCTAAAGCTGCTATCGATATAAGTAAGACCAAGGCGCTGATAGAATTCTTCGATGATTGCAACAGTGTCTTA
>JAKSLC010000189.1 GCA_024401415.1 Bacteroidales bacterium
GAGGGTATAACAAATTCCGTTAAATATGCATTGAAGAAATTCGGAATTGAAGAATAGTTGATTATGGATATTGAAAAATTAGCACAAGAGGCATATAAAGAGGAACAGCAAGTGCCAGAGAACTTGTGGTCGGAGATATCAGAGAAGATGGAATCTCCCAAGAAACAGAACCTTGCAGTTTGGACCGGTGTTGGTATGCTGGCGATAGGTGCTGTTTTTGGCAGTTTGGTTATGCTAAATAATCCTGATGCGGAGCCGGAAATAGAGGAGTCTGTAGTGGCAGAAGCTCAGCCAATGGCTGAAGAACAGATGGATATGGCTATTGCTTTTAGAGATGCTGATTTTGTGGAACTACGTAAACAGGAAGTTGTAAAGAAAGAATACGTAGGACCGTCTTCCGACAATGAATCTCAGCTTCAGTCTTTACCAGAGAGAGAGAGTAGACCCAGAGCAGAGAAGGAGCCTGTCGGCATGGCCTTAGTTGAGAAAGGACTGGTTGACAATACTTGTCAGGAAAAGATGAGCAAAGGGGTAATAAAGACTTCCTCAGAATCTGTTGCTATTAATACCTCAACTAAACCCGCCTCAACCTCGGAGACAGTGGCGCAGAAGGCTCCTAGCCCTGTTGAGCCTACCGTTGCTCCGATAAAGGTAGAACCACCCGCTTATATTCCTAATTTGATTACCGTAAACGGTGACGGCTATAACGACAAATGGGTTCTTCCTTCAATGGAAACCTATGACCGAGTAGCAGTCTCCATCTATACAGCAAAAGGTCGCTGTGTATATACGCATGCTCATTATGATAATAGCTTTGATGGTGCAAGTTTGGAGGCAGGTAATTACTTCTATGTGATTACTTTTTACCGCGCCGAACAGTTGCCGACTACCCGTCGTGGAGTTCTGGTTATCAAACATGCTTAAGCAGGAAATTGGCAATAGATGGCAAAGGAAGCATCTTTTCTCTGCTTTCTTCTTTGTTTTTTTTGTCCAGTGGGGTCTACGCGGGGATGTTTTTTATTTTCTAGACAAATTGTAACAAAGTTGGTATAACTAATATCTTCGGAAGGCAATATTTAGTGCATATCTGTAATAAAATAGGTCTCTATTTATAAAAAAATCGTATCTTTGCATCGTCGAATATTAGCGCGTGCTGATATAGTATTAATGTAAATAGTGTAAAATGAATAAGATAAAATTCTTCTGCTTGGCGTCTTTGATGCTCATTTCGTTGTCAGTAAAGGCTCAATTCCATCAGGATAGGTCTGAGTATGAATATATGTTCAAGGCGGAAATGGGTTATTCTGCTTATGTTTCCAATGTGGGTAATCCTGGTGCACAAGGCTTTTATATCAGCGATCTGCGTCATATGGCAGGTCTAAATATTATCAACGGAGTTTGTGTTAAGCAGGACTTCTTTGTGGGTCTGGGTCTGGGCTACGACTATGTGGCTCGTCCTGATAACATCACCGACGGCTGGCACAGCGCATTAGGTTTTGTAGACTTCGATTTCCGTCCTCTGGACGAAGAGTGGTCTCCTATGGTTATTGCGAAGTTGGGTGCTCATTATATGATGGGTAATCCTAATACCTACGGCACAACCATTGCTCCCTATGCTGAAGTAGGTTTGGGTGTCAACTGGTTCTTTAACTATGTGTTGAGCAATATGGAGCGCAACTATCGTAGCATCTATCTGGAGGTTGCTGTTGCCTATACCCAGCAGACCGCATTCATTCCCGTTCGTTTTGGTATCAGATTCTAATTGTATTTCCATCTAGTCTATGCAATCTACTCGTCAACAGAAAATATGCCGCCTTATCCAACAGGATATGAGCGATATCTTTGTTCGTGAAATGAAGCCTATTCTTGGCAATTCCTTGATTACCGTCACCTCAGTAACCATTACTTCAGACCTCAGTATTGCCAGAGTCTTCGTTAGTATCTTTCCCATAGGAGGCGTGACCGTGGATCAGGTAATGGCTGCCATTAAGGCTAATACTGCAGATTTGCGTCGTCGCTTAGGTATGCGTGAAGGTAAGCAGCTTCGAATTATTCCTACTCTCGAATTTATTCTTGACGACACTCTCGATTACAAGGAACATATCGAAGAACTTCTCAAACAATAACATCACCCCTTCGTGCATCCTTCCTTTTTTATTGCTCGGAGATACCTCTTTTCGGGAAGAAAGAAGAGTATAATTACTTTGATATCTTGGATCTCGTTAGTAGGTATTGCAGTTGGAACCACAGCTCTTATCGTGGTTCTTTCGGTTTATAATGGTATTGGAAAACTGACCCAGAACCTGTTTGATGTCTTCGATCCCGAACTGATTATCGAGCCCATGGAAGGAAAAACTTTCCATACTGAGTCTATTGCTTATACGGATCTGTGTGGAATGCAAGGAGTAGGCTATGTGTCGCAGTTGGCTGAGGAGAATGCGTGGATAACGCATAAGCATAATGAGGCAATTGTGCAGTTGAGGGGAGTTGATGAAAGCTATCAGACTATGACGGGGTTGGATACTCTTATGTATGAAGGCTGCTATGTCTTAAAATCGGAAGTGGAGCAAGATTCTCTCGGTGAGGATGAAGTACCCATGCATCCTACGTATTTCCTCCTGTTTGGAGGAGAGATCTATGATAATTTGGGATTGAACAGTTACACCAATAGTCCTGTGGCATTGCATATCCCCAAGAGGGGTAGCGGTATTGGTATGACGATGGAGGATGCTTTTAATATCGGCTATGCCTATCCTGCAGGTTGTTTCTTCATTCAAAAGGATATAGATACGCGTTATGTTGTAGCACCCATTGAACTTGTGCGTCAGTTGATGAATTATGCTCCAGATGAAGTGACGTCGATTGCTGTTTCTGTGGCCAATGGCTATGATGTAGATGAAGTGAAGGCTCAGATACAGCAGCTGTTAGGATCTGAATATTCAGTGAAGGATCGTTTTGAGCAGCAACCTCTTTATTATAAGGTATTCAAGAGCGAGCGCATGGGCGTATTCCTGATCCTCTCTCTTATTGTACTGATAGCAACGCTGAATCTTATTGCAAGCCTATCCCTGTTGATTATCGATAAGCGAAGGAATATTCATACTCTTCGAAGTATAGGCATGGATAATTCGACTATCCGGAGAACATTCTTTATTGAAGGTGTTTTGATAGCCCTAGTAGGTGTAGCTTCCGGACTTGTGTTGGGATTCCTTATTTGCTTTGCTCAACAGCAGTTTGGAATTATCAAGATGGGAAGTAACTTTATTACCGATGCTTTTCCTGTAGCGATGAGGCTGCTCGACTTTGTGGCTACCTTCGCAATGGTTTCCCTGCTTTCTTTGTTGGCGGTAACATTCACGGTGAAGAAGGCCAGAATATAGGTTGCTTCTATAAATCAGTGTTAAACGATTTTTGATTATGGGCGAGTAGATTTCATCTTTGAGTGAGGGCATGAAGAAATTTTAGAAGTTACCTGTAACCTGTTTGGTACATATTAGACAAAAGTAATACCCCGCTAGATTGATCTGGCGGGGTATTGCTTTTACTTGAAGAATCTGTATGCCCTCTTGGTTATGTGAGCACAAAAAACAAGGTGTCCTCAGCGGAGAACACCTTGTCGTTATTTTTCTAGATCAGACCGCGGTTGCGGAGGAGAGGAGTGATATCGGGATCTTTACCACGGAATTCGCGATAGAGAGTCATAAGGTCGCAAGTGTTACCGCTTTCAATTACATGACGGAATTTCTTGGCGAGTTCAGGGTTGTAGATGTCGCCACTTTCCTTGAATGCTTCAAATGCATCGGCATCGAGTACGGCAGTCCAGGTGTAGCTATAGTAGCCAGCGCTGTAGCCGGTGTCGAAGATGTGAGCGAAATAGGTGCTCTTGTAGCGGCTGATAATTTCGGGGATAAGGCCGATCTTTGCCAGATGCTGGTCTTCGAAGTCGGGAAGAACAATCTTGGTGGCCTCGGTAATGGTGTGATAATCCATGTCGAGGAGAGATGCAGCTAAGAGTTCGGTGTTTACGAATCCTTGGCCGTAGGTCTGAGCAGACATAATCTTTTCGATAAGGGCATCGATAAAGTCCTCAAAAAGATCGGGGAGGAATCCT
>JAKSLC010000019.1 GCA_024401415.1 Bacteroidales bacterium
CTGGTCGATAGGGTCATTAAGCTCAGAGTATGCATTACAGAGTTCCTTGCCATTAACCATCAATTCGAAACGCTCGGTAAGTTCTGGATTTTCTCTGTGTTTCTTACAGAGAGGAGACATTTCAACTGGATAGTCGGTAATGAAAGTAGGCTGTATATAATTGCCCTCGCACTTAGCTCCAAATATTTCGTCAATGAGTTTACCCTTGCCCATTGTTTCGTCCTGCTCTACGCCGATCTGCTTGCAAACATCGCGAAGTTGGTCTTCGTTCATGCCTGTAATATCGATACCTGTAAACTCCTTGATAGCGTCTATCATAGTTACGCGCTTGAAAGGACGCTTGAAAGAGATTGTATGGTCTCCGAACTGAACTTCTGTTGTACCATTAACCTTGAGAGCGATGGTCTCGAGCATTTCTTCTGTGAAATCCATCATCCACTTGTAATCCTTATAAGCCACATATATTTCCATACATGTAAACTCAGGATTATGAGTGCGGTCCATACCTTCGTTACGGAAATTCTTGCCGATTTCGTATACGCCATCATAACCACCTACGATAAGTCTCTTCAAGTAGAGTTCGGTAGCGATACGCATATACTGATCGATATCGAGGGAGTTGTGGTGAGTTATGAAAGGTCGAGCGGAAGCGCCGCCAGGGATAGCTTGAAGAATAGGAGTTTCAACCTCGAGGTAGCCATGATCGTCGAAGAATCTACGCATGGTCTGCATGATTTTAGCGCGTTTCATAAAGATATCGCGCACGCCCTCATTTACTACGAGGTCGACATATCTCATACGGTAACGTTGTTCTGCATCAGAGAATGCATCGAACACCTGACCGTCTTTCTCCTTTACGATAGGGAGAGGGCGGAGGGATTTAGATAAAACTGTAAGTTCCTCGCAATGTACGGAAATTTCTCCTGTTTGGGTGAGGAAAACAAAACCCTTAACGCCAACGAAGTCGCCGATATCCAAAAGTTTCTTGAATACGGTGTTGTACATAGTTTTGTCCTCTCCTGGGCAGATATCATCTCTCTTGATATATACCTGAATACGACCCTGACCATCCTTCAACTCGAAGAACGATGCCGAACCCATAATTCGGCGTGTCATGATACGACCAGCAATTACGACCTTACGTTGCTCCTCAGCCTTGAAATTGTCCTTTATCTCCTGACTGTGAGCATCCACTGGGAATAGTGGTGCAGGATAAGGGTTGATACCCAACTTGTAAAGTTCCTGTAGGCTATTTCTGCGGCCTATCTCTTGTTCGCTTAATTCCATTGTTTATTTGTTGATATATATACCTATGTACATTCGCTTACAAAGTTACTCAATGTTTTTGCAAATGCAAAAAACATTGTTTTAATAAAGAGATGTACAAGAAATCAGATAGTGACTAAGGCTCTGTGAGCACCCAGTGAGCACCTAGTGAGCACCTTATGTGCACTCTATGAGCACTCGGCTTGCTCGCAGTTTTTGTATTGTGCAGGTTCGGGCTGGTATAAGGGAGGTATAAGGTTGCTCGCAATTTTTTAGCCTCACCACCAAAGGGAGGGGAGATTGCGGTTGCTTTTGAGACAAAGCACGCTCCGTCTGTACGGTGGGGCTATACTCGGGCTATACTCGGGCTATACTCGGGCTACACTCGGGGAAGACCTTAGTTGCTCGCAATTTTTTTATTCTTCGTCTAAATGGACTATTACAGGAGAGTGGTTAATAGCTGGGAGGATAATGTCTGTCAAGTCCTTGATTTTCAAGCGTAGACTAGAAGTGTTGATGCAAGGGTGGCATCCGACCATATCGCTTTTAAGGACATCCTCGTCTATAAGCAGTTGGACGGAGTTATCATGGTCATTCATGAGCCCTAAAACTGACACGGAACCAGGTCGTAAATCGAGATACTTGAGCATAAATTCTTCTCCAGCGAAAGAGAGACGAGCAGAATTGATTTGTTGGGACAACAAGCGAGTGAGGAACTTTTTGTCGCCAGGCATCATCAATAAATAAAACTTAGTCTGCTGTTTATTTGTGAGGAAAAGATTTTTGCAGATGATAGGGTGGTTAGCTATTTCTACGTCATCAGATGCCTTGAACGATTGAGAAGGCACGCGTTCGAAAGCTGCGTCTATCTCGGCGCAAATCTCCATGGTCATAGCAGGCTCATGGTCGAGACGGTCATATTGTACGCCGAGGCTATCCAACAAGTCGTATACTCTTATTTCGCGCTCTTGGCGGTCGTTGCAGTTCTCAGGTCTGCCGTGATAGATAGTTAGCATGATTTTCTTGAAATAGTATGGTTAATGCTTATTCTTATGAGATATGGATTTAGGGACTATGCCCATACGGATGTTTGTTTCCTTGTATTCTTTACCATTAAAAGAGGAGAATACCCCTATGTGGAAAGCGTTGAGAACATTTAATAGTTCGTATCCGACTTCGGTATAAATCTTACCACTTTGGGTGGTGTACACATTAGACAAAGCCAGCGATTCTCCCATACTAAGGTAATTGAAAAAAGGAATTTGAAGAAGGATAAGCTTTGGTTTGAACAGGCGGAGAGAAGAGTCTATATGCCACTTATTAGTAGAAAGTGCATAAGGATTCTGGGCGACCAGACCGATAATACCTCTATCCTCATTACGTACGGGGAAAAACTTCTTTGAGGTTTGGAAATGGTACCACTCGTGGAAAGAGAGAGCATCTATATCCTTGCCAAAAAATACGCCGCCATTGATTCTCCAATGGAACATATCGAACTTAGAATGCGACAGAGTTTGGGAGAGAGAGAGCTGAGGGTGTATGACATTCACATGATTGATATATCTAAAATTGACATTCAGGAGCGGATAGCGGTCAGATGTTCCCAGCGTAACTTCTCCAGACATGGAGATAGAGGATACACCTGAGCGAGAGCCAAGAACACGAGTGCTATCCAGATAATCATTTGCAGGGACATTAGGGTTATATGCACGACCATTTCTCATGAAAGAGAAAGTACTCTTGTTCTTCAAAGGGGAGATATCGTATCGGTCGTACGATAATTTGATGAGCGATGAGGTTGAAGGCTTAAAGATGTAAGATGCAGAGAAATACATCTTGTCGATAAGAGCCTTGAAATTTTTGTGAGCCCAAAGAGCAGAGAAAGTATTCTTAATCCATCGCATTTCGGTGTCTGGGGAGAGCTTCCAGTCGTGCAATTCTCTACCTGCGGTTAAAGAAAGAACGTGTCTATTGTTCCTATTGAAACACAAAGACAATTCGGGTTCGAATATATGAGGCAGAGAAGCGTACTGGATTCTCAGAGCAGAAGAGAATACGGAGGTTGTATCGAGATTGAAAAAGAAAGTTCCGGACTCCTGGATATCCAACCCATTAACGGGGTGGAAGCGGAAAGTCTCATAATTCAGTAAATCGTACTTAAAGCTAACCTTAGAAGATATGGCTATGGTATCTCGCAAAGCGAACCCGTCGGCATAAATATCAGATGCCGATAATAAGAGAAGGAATACGCTTACGAGAAACTGCTTCATTGGCGCATCAACAGAGAAGAGTCGCCGTAAGAGAGGAACCTAAAGTCGTGAGACAAAGCATAATCATATATTCTATGCCAATCATCACCTACCACGGCAGCGATGAGAAGGAGCAAAGTACTATGAGGTTGATGAAAATTGGTAATCAGACCATCCACCACGCGCATAGAATACCCTGGGACAATCATTATTTGGGTTGCGCTATGGATCTCTTCTAGATCATTCTCATTAAGATAATCGACCAAAGAAGAGAAACTATCAACAAGAGAAATATCCTGAGGAAGGTTATAAGCGTCCCATTGAGCCAATGTGTCGATATTCTGATTTTGGAGATGTTTAACACCTAGCCAATAAAGGCTCTCTAAAGTACGGACAGAAGTGGTGCCAACAGCGATTAATTTCTTACCACTCTTTGCATTATTCAGAATAGCCAGAATAGAATCCTTGGTAACGACTATATGTTCGGAGTGCATTACATGGTCCTTCACGTCGGCCGTCTGAATAGGTTTGAACGTACCTGCGCCAACATGAAGAGTGAGATTTACAAGGTCGTGACCATTAGCCTTAATCTCGTTGAGGACATTATTAGTGAAATGAAGGCCGGCTGTAGGTGCGGCAACGGAACCCTTATGTTCACTATAAACAGTCTGATACCTAGTATTATCTATATCCTCAGTTTCTCTATTAAGATATGGAGGAATAGGAGTAACGCCGGCGTGTTCGATAATATCGGCGAAAGAGTAATTATTATTATTCCAAGTAAAACGGACGATACTAGTATTATCTGCAGAAGACAGACGTTCAGCGCTGAGAGTAATATCATTCCCATCGATATTAAGGCTATGAGTTATCTGTCCCTCCTTCCA
The DNA here is from genome assembly GCA_024401415.1 of Bacteroidales bacterium. Classification (GTDB taxonomy): domain Bacteria; phylum Bacteroidota; class Bacteroidia; order Bacteroidales; family Marinilabiliaceae; genus W3P20-009. Next base: position 4,403 of record JAKSLC010000019.1, read on the forward strand.
CTTTTTGCTATTACCCACGATACACTTCCACTCAGTGGCATCTGTGACAGCGAAAGCCTGTTGAACGTCAGAAGGCAGAGTAGGTTCGAGGCAGAAAACCTCGATATTAGCACCTGTAGACTTATGCATAGCCAATCTAGCACGGATAACCTTAGTATTGTTAAATACCAGCATTGCTCCATCAGGCAAGAAAGAGCCAACATTTCTGAATATACTTTCCTCAATAATGTGGTTGTGGAATACGAGTAACTTGCTAGCATCGCGCTCAGGCAATGGATACTTAGCTATTTTCTCATCAGGAAGATCGTAGGTGTATAACTGTGAGTCCAATGCAAAAAGGATTTATAAGTTGATATCGTGATTTACTTTTTTATTCTAGAAGGATTACGAAGAGCGAACTCCTTCCAGCTTTTAGCCGGACCGCCGATAGTACCAGACTTAGGGGCACCTAACGGGCTAATGGTCTGGAGGAAATGGCAATAAGCTGCGGCTAAAGCATCTGTAGCGTCGAGGTGACCTGGCATCTCTGTGAAATGGAGCATACGTTGTAAAATATTAGCCACCTGTTCCTTAGATGCTGCTCCTTGTCCGGTTATAGCCTGCTTGATACGCATAGGGGCATACTCTGTAACAGGCATTCCGTTGGCGGCAGCTATAGCAATACAAACCCCTTGAGCTCTACCAAGTTTAAGCATACTCTGAACATTCTTACCGAAGAAAGGAGCTTCGATAGAGAGTTCATCGGGTTTATATTCATTGACAATAGAAGTAATGCGTTCGTAGATATACTTCAACTTGGCATAGTGGTCGGCCAGTTTAGCCAAATCCAGAACCCCCATGACGACAACCTGGGCCTTTTTGTCCGTTGTGTCAAGGACTGCCCAACCTAACAGATTTGTGCCAGGGTCTATACCTAAAATACGCATTGGCAAGATTAATTGAGTTGCTTCATCACGCTAGAGAAATGCAAGATGCGTTCCTCGCGACCCTTGAGTTGCTTGAACAATTCGTCGCTATAAACATTGACTGTCTTGACGTCATTAAGCGAGTTGACATGCCATTGCAAAGAGAACGTCTGAGCAGGTTTGCCCCCTTCTACTGGAGCGTCATATACGCGATACAACTCCTGTCGAGCGTCAGAAGGAAGTACAATCTTGATAGCGGGAACGAAAATAGAATTTATCCATTCCTTCCACCATAGATACTCTGTTTCTGCAACAACGAACGTTGTATTACATAAAAATCCCATAACTCTTACGTTACTTAGTTAATAATTCGGGAGCGAAAGTACGGATATCTACGCCACCGAAATTACCGGATGTCATGATAAGCAATACGGTGTTATTGTAAGATTCAGCCTTTAAGTCAGCCACAAGATCCTCAGTCATAGTATAGACAGTCAGATTAGGGTGTGCGAAGTTTGCTGCGACATCCTCTTTAGAGAACAATTCAAGGCGTTTATGAGCGATAACCTCTGGATTGAAAAAGACGATTGCCTTATCGGCGGCATTCATTGCTCCCTTATACTGAGGAAGGAAATCCTTTCGAAGGCTACTGAACGTATGCAACTCCATGACGGCGATGACCCGCTTGTCAGGGTAGCGTTCGCGGATAGCATTGGTAGTAGCTGTAAGTTTAGATGGGGAGTGCGCGAAATCGAGATAAGCAACTCTGTCGGTGCCCTTGTATAATACTTCCAAACGCTTAGATGCGCCAGAGAATGTAGCCATAGACAAGAGGAAATCCTCCTTAGTCATGCCGACGCGTTCGCAAGCCAGCATAGCTGCATGCATATTGTACATATTATGCTTGCCGAACACGCCAACTGGGAACTTCTTGCCTTCAAAGACTACATAGTTGATATCATTTTCGACTTTAGAATCGAAAGCCTTATACCCAATGGAAGAAGCATGAGAAGGGATGCTATCAGCAGCTAGAGCAGCACCTTCGTCATCGGCACAATAGATCAAGATGCCACCATCCTTTTCGTAAGATACGATAGAGGACGCATATTTACCGAACTGAGATAGATAACCTTCCCAAGTAGGGAAGACATTGACATGATCCCAAGCTACACCGGTAATTATTGCAATATTAGGTTTATAGTGAAGGAACTTAGACGTTGGATCGAGAGCGGAAGTCAGATATTCGTCACCCTCAAAAACGGCAATTTTAGCATCAGTTGACAACCCTACCATACGGTCGAACCCATCAAGTTGAGCTCCTACCATATAATCGTACTTAATGCCAGCAAATTTGAGAGCGTGCATTATCATGGCTGTTGTAGTAGTCTTGCCGTGGCTGCCGCCAACTACTATGCGTTGTTTATCGGCAGTCTGCTCATAAAGATACTCAGGGAAGGAGTATATTTTTAGATTCAGATCTCGGGCGCGCTGCAATTCAGGATTGTCATTAGTTGCGTGCATACCCAATATTACGGCATCCAAATCTGTAGTAATACGCTCAGGATGCCATCCTGTCTCTTGAGGAAGGATACCGGCGGCGGCGAGTCTCGATTTAGAGGGTTCAAAGAATTCGTCGTCAGAGCCTGATACTATGTACCCCTTGTCGTGCAGAGCCAATGCGAGATTGTGCATTACGCTACCGCCAACTGCTATGAAATGAACGCGTTTAGCCATGCATTACTTTATGAAAGAACCGAGGTCAAAACCGAGAGAGATACGAATAGTGTTATTAAGAGCACTATTATTGTTAGCATCTCCTATTGTAAAAAGGTAACTAGCGTCGACGCTCATTAACTTATACTTAATACCCAAACCTGCTGAAGCGTACTTAAGATTACCTTTATTCTCATGATTATGGTGATAACCGAAGCGAGCAGACACGAGATTATTATATGTATACTCGATACCTCCACAGACATCTACCTCCTGCAACTCCTCCTTCATTCCGCCAGGAGCGTCGCCGAAAGAAGAGAAGATAGAACCTACGACACTTTTGTCGTAATACTTCATTTTAGCCTCGTAAATATCCACATCAGAAGAAAGATTCTTAAAATCTGGAGTAGGGACCAAAAGTTTATTGAAATCAACTGTAGCGCCAATCTTATTATACTCGTCGAGATTATATACCAAACCTACACCGAGTCGAAGATTAGCAGGGAGATACTCATTCGTTACGCCGTCATCGTAAGTAATCTTAGTACCGATATTCGAGAAATTGATACCAGCCATCAAATCAGCCTTTTGTCCAGCGATAGTCAAATCCTTTTTGTAATAGAAAGCGATATCAGCTGCGAAAGCATTACCGGCGCTATAACCATCGTCATCGACTTGGTAGCCGAGATCGGAATGGATGTAACGGAGAGCTACAGCACCACTCAGCGTATTAGACAACTTTAGGGAGTATGCGGCATCGATAGAGAACTCATTAGGCTTGTACTGACCCTCTTCATGGCCCTCACTATCAGTAAAGATGAGGTCGCCTAGAGAGAAATACTTGATAGAAGCGCTCACTGTATTGCGAGGCTTTAGCTGATAATACCCTGCGGCGTAGAAAAGATTGATATCGCCGATGATATTTCTAAGCCAAGGAGTAATAGAAAGAGAAGCTCCGGCCTTGCTATCCATGAAAGCATACTTGGCAGGATTCCAATGCTGAGAATTGACATCAGGAGTTGTTGCGACACCTGCATCACCCATAGCAGTACCTCTAGCTTCAGGACCGATATTGAGCATTTGAACGCTAGAGTGTATAGGATTATATTTTGAATCTTGAGCAAAGGAGCTGGCTGAAGTTGACAACAATATGGCCAGCAAACCGATGCGTGCTTTTGATATATTCATTTATATATTATTAAATCTGTTATTATTTACTTCTTTTTCTACATCTTCTATCTCGATAGGAATTCTTTCACCTAGGTTTTCGCATCCATGACGCGTGATTAACAAATCGTCCTCGAGTCTGATGCCACCGAACGAGCGATACGCGTCGAGAGCGTCGAAATTGATGAAATCTTTATGGATACCTTCTGCCTTCCATTTATCAATGAGAGCTGGAATGAAATAGATACCAGGTTCATCAGTAACGACGAACCCCTCTCTGAGTCTCTTTCCAAGGCGAAGAGAAGCGAGACCGAATTGAGTAGACTTCTGTATTTCGTCGTCGTAACCTACAAGAACCTCATTGTAGCTCTCCATGTCGTGAACATCGAGACCAAGCATGTGACCTATGCCGTGAGGCATAAAAAGAGCGTGAGCTCCTTCCATGACAGCTTCGTCCATATCTCCCTTCATGATACCCAACTCTTTGAGGCCACCAGCGATGACTCGGCAGGCCATAAGGTGTACTTCCTTGTAAGTAAGACCTGGTTCACAAGCTGCTGCGACAGCATTATTAGCGTCAAGGACGATTTGATAAATCTCCTTCTGCTGGTCAGTGAATTTACCACCTACAGGAGATGTACGAGTATGGTCTGTAGCATAACAAAGAGGAGATTCGCTACCTGCGTCAACAAGAAGGAGTTGCCCATTTTTCAATGTATTAGGGTATCCATGGTTGTGAAGCGTTTCTCCATGAACGGTACAAATAGTAGGGAAAGATACGGGGCCTCCATTTTTCAGGGACATTCGGCTAACCATTGCCATAATTTCGGCCTCTGTTCTGCCCTCGTGAGCCATTGTCATAGCGGCCATGTGCATTTCTCGACCGGCAGCCATGTGTTTGCGAAGTTCATCTATTTCGCACTTTTCCTTTATTTCACGCATAGATACCAGAGCCTTTATAAGCTTAACGGAGGCTCCGCTTTCGATCTCTTTGGTAGATTTACCTAGCAATTCAGCTATGCGCATGGTTGTTACGCCATGATATGTAGGTACGAAATGTATCTCGCGATTAATGTTAGCGGCAATGACACTAGATAACTTTGACGTAGGCAATACCTTTGAGACACCAGCCTTAGCGGCTTGATCATAGACGGAAGGTTGAGGACCCATCCAGATGATGTCATCCATTGTAAGTTCATCCATGTAGAGAGTAGCCTCACCAGTTTCAGCATCAAGCGTGGCTGCAATACCTGCGACTTGGAGGCCGAAGAGATATAGGAATGTACTATCTTGGCGAAAGTGATAAGTATTGTCTTTGTAATTGCAAGCAATATCGATATTACCAACGAACAACATCAAACCTTGCCCAACTTTTTCGCATAGTTTGGCACGGCGCGCTAAGTATGTTTCAGCTGTGAACATAGTAGAAACGTTTGTATACGAGCGCAAAGGTACTATTTATTCCTTAAATATTAGTCTCTCCGTTGGTAACTTCCACAGATTTATTCTCCATTAGATGAGACAATAGAGGGAGGGAGAATATAAAACGTGCACCGTCGTGATAATTAGGATCAATCCATATTTTGCCGCCGAAATGCTCAACAATAGTCTTACACATAGACAAGCCGAGGCCAGTTCCCTGTTTGAATTCGTCCAATTTTTCGAAACGTTCAAAAACTTGTTCGTATTTTTCTTCTGGGACGCCTACTCCGGTATCAGTTACACTGACGTGTACCATCCGTTCGTTTTCGGATAGATCTATGCCTACTGTAATAGTACCCTTTTCTGTGAATTTGGCAGAATTTGAAAGCAAGTTAAGGACTACCTGTTGAAGGCGCTGTCCGTCCACAACTACATTCAGTTTGTCTATAGTAGATCGGAACTTATACTCCACATTATTATGGAAAGCTGATTTTGCTGACAGGAGAGCTGTGTGGCAAAGAGAAACCAAATCTACATTTTCTATCTCGTATTTAGTCTTTCCAGCTTCGAGGCGGGACAAGTCTAGAATGCCATTGATAAGTTTGAGAAGTAAATTAGAGTTACTATTAATGATGTCGGCAATTTGTTTCTTTTCCTCTTGAGACAAATCCTCGTTCATCGTCAGAACTTCGGAGAAGCCCACGATAGCGTTCAACGGAGTACGGATTTCGTGACTCATGTTGGCGAGGAAGGCAGACTTCATCTTATTGCTATTCTCGGCATGAATCTTAGCGGTGTACAACTCTGCTTCTCGGAACTTGAGTTTATTCTTCAAGCGGACTGCGCGTGTGTATAGATATATAAGGATTCCGACGAGAGATAAAAGAACCAGCATAACTATAGCGATGAGAGTTATCTCGAGACTATATAACTCGAATACTGAAGGCTCTTTACCTATTACGACCGCACCGGCAGGAATTTTTGATTCGAAATCAGGAATGTCGCTCAACTTATTGTAGTTGACCTTATATGCATTTTCTATGAACGTGATATCCTCCTTGCCCATGTGTCTGCCATTAATGAAATCAGCAGCCTGTTGGGCAATGATACCACCTTCGTTATAATTGTCATATTGAGGAATGTAACCGCCAATAGAAATATTCATACTGTGACCAGAGATAGTCACTAGAGGAATGTTAGGATGCTTTTCGGCGATAATATCCAGCGAAGAATTTTCGTAATATCTATTACTATAGTCAACTTTCCAAGTTCCGACTATGATAGCGGTGAGGCTATCTGGCATTTGTCCGATATGTTCAACGACTTCACCTATATTATCGGTTCGGCCATCGAGGACAGTGAAAGTACGTTGGTCGCGCAGACTTCTTTTTGCCTCTTCCTTGCAATAAGACAATAAAGTGACTCCGCCGTAAGTATTGTCGGATATGAATATGAGATTCTTTCTTTTAGGAAAGAACCGATACAAGAGGTCGAGATTATTAATAAAGTCAGGAGCACGAAGAACGCCACCTACGATTTTGTAATCTGGAGACAACTCCATCACATCGTGAGTTTTAGGATCCCACGTAGTGATATTGTCCATTTCAGTAGGTATGAGAGTAAAATTGCGGCTACACATACCTGGGATGACAGGAATAGCGCGCACGATAGGGCTAGAGCTAGAGATATATGAAGACCACACTTCCTGTCCTAACAGAATCATGAGGTCTGGAATGTTGCCATTGCTCACATAAGAGCTAACGATATCCTCGAATCTACTTCTCCAATGACCGATATCGCTAAGGGAAGTACACTGAATAGTCTCGATACGCAACTGAGCAGGATTGCCTAGTTCTTCGAACTTCTGGTAGAACCCATTAGTTATTTGTGCGATGTAGATATTATCCAGAGGGTAGCTAGCTAAGATTAAGACAAAAGGCTTATCATGGGATATAGATGAAGATTTCGACACGACACGAGCGTTGCTGCTAACAGATAATAGCAATGCCATAGCAAAGAATATGATATGTCGAAATTTTAGATTCATCATTGATTATTTATCCCCTAGTGAAAGTTGTCTACGCAACTTATGCCTTAACGGTTCTATAATTTTCGCCCTTTATTCTAGATGACGAAAGCCTTGTTCTTGTTTCGCGAGCATAATCATACTGTTCTTCATTAGACAAGACAGTTGCTGTTTCTCGTTCGTGCCAATGACGAGCGCCCTTATTTCGATATCTTGAATATATATACCAAGCGTAAACAGGCCCTGCTGCCAAAAGTAGGCAGGGGAGGAAAGCAGAATCATCATCTCCCGCAAAGAAAGGCAAAAGGACGATCATTAGAACTATAGCCATAATCTCTACAACAGCGGACGCCAGAAAAAGTCTCAACTTATTAATAGGTATGCTACCCATAGTCTCTTTAGTGCGTGCGTTGACAGCTACGAAATGTTTGACCATATTGTGGTCAAGGTAGCTATATAGCCATACGGGGAGATATGCGGCATTCCAATTAATACCCTTTATAGAATACTGTTCATTGAACCAGCGGACGCCCCTATCGTAGTGTCCCAGAGAAGGGATAGCTGCATGCCTTGCGATATCTTCCAATTGGGTATTAACCTTAGGCTTTAACTCGTCGACATTCAAGTCTCTCTTTTCGGAGGTATATCCACGAAGGTAATTAGAGTCGTACTTTACGCAATGTTCAGTATCGAAAGGCATTATAGAATTGATGATGTTATTAGTCTGGCTGGCAGACTTCTTATCAAGCCTTTCTCTAGAAGATTCGATAGTGAGGCCATTGACAGCGAGGTCGAACTTTCTCGATACATCATACACCTTAGCGTCGTAGTAATGACGGCGATTATTCTTGTCTCCAACCCAATAACTTCTTAGCTCAACTTCGCCCTCGCCAGTCAGATTGGTCTTGACATTGGCATTGACAATCATATAAGGGAAATAGACACCCATTATATTCTCGGCAGAGAACTCCCTTTTGAATTGTGGGTGAGCGAAGAAGCGACGAGCGGAGACGAAACTATTTATTGCAGACTGAGCATCTTCCTTTACAATCTTGAAAGGAAGAATCATGTCTGGAACAGCTCCGTTAGGTATCTGGTCGTCTATAGAAAGATGGTTACGACACCAATGACAACGTGCTGATGTGGTATGGTTTGTATCGACCACGACTTCGGCACCACAACTTTTGCATTTTATGGTAACCGAAGTTGGTTGAGAATTGTCGATATCAGCGGCACCGCTACTGACAGATTCTCCCTCTAGTTTAGATGCATCATCTATTATCTTGTCAGACAATACTGGGTCAAACTCATGTCTACAGTAATTGCAGCGAAGTTTCCCTGTTTTTGCATTCTGAGAGATGTCAGTAGCGCCACATTTGGGGCACTTTGTCTGTGTGCCGATGTTGTTAATATCATCCATCAGCTCACGTATTCTATGTTATAGACCTAATAACTTAGCTTTAAGTTGGTCGAACTCAGCTTGAGTAAGAATACCCATATCGAGCAACTCCTTAGACTTTTTGAGTTTCTCGTAAGGATCCTCCTGAGGCTGTTGAGGCTGAGGCTGTTGAGTAGGTTGTTGAAAAGCACCCATAGTAGCTCCGACTGCATTGACCCCCATGCCCATAAAAGCCATACCATTTGCTCCGCCATTTTCTCCAGCGGCCTGGAATCCTCTGGCTACAGACTGTTGCATGAAAGAGTTGCCTCTTGCACCTGAGAGAGCGTCAGCCTTCTTAACGTCGCTGAGCAGAGCCTTAGTATCCTCGTCGTACTCGATAGATTGGATAGCTACCTTGACAATTTCGAGGCCGCGAGAAGAGCGCCATTGGTACGACTGCTCAACTACAGAAGAAAGAGATACGGCGAAGCCAACCTGATCTGCTTGTATTCGGGTTATGCGATTTCCTCTACTAGGGTCGTTAGTATAATTAGAGAAAGCGCCAGAGAGGCTACTAACGACCTCGTTGAAGAGCTGTTCTCCGGAAGGATTGTCCATATCGGCGAAGTCGAAAACATTACCCTCGTTGATATATTGCATAGGTACGAACTGCTTAACAAAGAGGATAGGGTCGACAATCTTCAAGGTATAAGTACCGCGAGTCAAGCAACCAACCTGAGCGTTAAGATATGCGTCATCCCAATATATTTCACTCTGTGTTCCAAAACGGTTATTAGGAATCTCCTTAAGGTTAACGAATACAGCCAACTGTTGAGAACCGGGCTGTCCGCCGAACTTGAAACGTTCCCAAGTAGACTTTAGGATAGTTTCGAATATATCGTCACCCGAGAATACGGATTTGGCATTAGGGTCGTCTGTAGTGTATATATAACCACCTGCATCAGTAATCACACCAGTGATGCCACCATCCTGAAGGGTAATGAGGCCATAACCGTCAGGTACGAGGATTTTGCTACCATTAGAAATGATACCTTCAGAGGCGCTAGTATTTGAACCTCTACCATTGTTTGTGCCTTTACTAACAGCAGGTATAAGACCTGCGGTAACAGGGGCGCCAGGTAAAGGGAGAATAAAATCTTTCCATTGATCAGCAAATGTGCCATCGAGAGCACCGATAAATGCTTTGATAAATCCCATGATATGTAGTTTTTGGTTGTTAATTACGCGATATTTTACGTCAATACAGATGTGTTTGTTACAGACGAAAACCTACATGCCATGTATGCGTCAGTCAAGTGGTAGCACCCTATGAGCACCCTATGAGCACTCGGGGATTACCCTTCTTGCTCGCAATTTTTTTACTACATTCAAGACATGAGAGTGTCCTTGCTCATAGTAATAATTTAATTATATTTGCAACTTAGATTTAGCTATCATAAAAAAGCGAACATGAATAGACTACTGTTGTCGGCACTAGCACTAGGTGCTTTATTAGTAAGCTGTGGACGGAATGAAAATCCACGAGAGCAACGATTGATTACAGATGACTGGTATTTTGCATTAGGAGATTCGGCACAGGCATATCAGGCTGAATACAATGATAAATCATGGAGGAGATTGAATCTACCGCATGATTGGGCCATTGAAGGAGATTTTTCTGAAGAGAATCCGTCTGGGACAGGAGGCGGAGCACTGCCTGGAGGCATAGGTTGGTACAGAAAGCACATCAATATTACATCTGCAGACCTCAGTAAACGCATTCGCATAGGATTTGATGGTGTGTATATGAACTCCACGGTATATGTGAACGGAGAAGAGGTTGGACACAGACCCTACGGATATATTTCATTTGAGTATGACATAACTGACTACCTTAGACAAGGAGAAAATGTGGTAGCTGTAAAAGTGGATAACAGTGACCAGCCGAATTCTCGTTGGTATAGCGGTTGTGGAATATACAGAAATGTATGGCTGAGGAAAATGTCTGATGTGCATGTAGCGCAGTGGGGAGTATTTGCATACACCTCACTAATTAACGATGCTAAAGCTACGGTGAAGGTTGAGACGACCATCGAGAACAGCAGTGAGATGCTTTCCTTTATAAAGTTGCGCCAATATATTGTTGATGAAGAAGGGGAAATAGTAGCAGAAGCAGAAAGTCAGCATAACATTGAAGGCGAATCGAATATTGACATATCTAAAGAGCTAGTTATAGCGAACCCACACTTGTGGAATCTTGATGATACATACAAGTACACGGTAGTAACAGATATTTATGGAGAGGAAGATATTCTAGACAGGTACGAGACGCCATTAGGGGTGAGAACGTATTACTTTGATGATGCTCGAGGATTTATTCTTAATGACTCTGTTGTAAAAATAAACGGAGTTTGTTTACATCATGATCTTGGATGTCTTGGTGCGGCTGTTAACAAAAGAGCTATAGAGAGGCAACTGCAAATATTGCAAGAGATGGGATGTAATGGCATACGCTGTTCGCACAACCCTCCAGCGCCAGAGTTGCTAGAACTTTGTGACTCTATGGGATTCATTGTCATGGATGAAGCCTTCGATATGTGGAGGAAAAAGAAGACGCAGAAAGATTATGCAAGATTCTTTGATGAGTGGCATGAGCGAGACTTGTCGGACTTGATAAAACGAGATAGGAACCATCCAAGTATCCTTATGTGGTCGATAGGTAATGAAGTGCTAGAGCAGTGGTCTGATGCCAATGCAGATACATTAGATTTAGCAGCGGCGAATCTGTTATTGAACATGCAGAGAGATCCGGAATCGTTATCGCAAGAAGAGGAAGAATTGAGTGTGAACAGTCTATTGTGTCAGCACTTATGCGATATAGTGCGACGCTTAGACCCGACGAGACCAATAACGGCAGGAAATAATGAGCCGGCCCAAGGGAATCATCTCTTTAAATCGGGGGCATTAGATATCATAGGCTATAACTATCACAACGACTGGATAGAGGATGTTCAGAGCAGATTCCCACATAAGCCATTCATTATTACGGAGAGTAATTCTGCGCTTATGACGAGAGGGTATTACCTAATGCCAAGTGACCAAGAGTTGTTATGGCCTGTAAGTTGGGATGTACCATTCTTTGATCCTTCATTCTCCTGTTCGTCATACGACAACTGTCATACGCCATGGGGTAGTACACATGAAGAGACATTAGCCATAGTGAAAAACAACCCATTTGTAAGTGGTCAGTTTATATGGACAGGATTTGACTATATTGGAGAACCTACGCCATACGGATGGCCTGCGCGTTCGTCGTACTTTGGAGTAGTAGATCTTGCGGGATTCCCTAAAGACATATACTACATGTATAAGAGTGAATGGACAGACGAGCAAGTGTTACATCTATTCCCACATTGGAACTGGCAGGAGGGACAAGAGGTAGATGTATGGTGTTATTACAACAGAGCGGATGAGGTTGAGCTATTTGTCAATGGAGAATCAAAGGGAGTAAGGACGAAAGAAGACGATCAATTCCATGTTATGTGGAGAGTGAACTATGAGCCAGGAGAGGTAAAAGTAATAGCTCGTCAAGGAGGAGAGATTATAGGTGAGACGGCAAGAAGAACAGCAGGCGAGCCATATGCGATAAAACTCACTGCAGACAGGGAAATGATTAAAGCAGATGGAAAAGATCTTTCCTTTGTTACAGTGGAAGTTGTAGATCGAGATGGAAATGTTTGTCCGAACGCGGCCAACGAGATAAATTTTGATATTGATGGAACGGGCTTCATTGCTGGAGTTGACAATGGTTCTCCTATATCACTTGAAAGATTCAAGGATAGCAAGAGGAAAGTATTCTATGGCAAATGTCTAGTGGTATTGCAGAGTAATAAAGAGTTAGGCAATATCAGGCTTCTAGCCAGTTCGGAAGGGCTTATGGAGAGTGAGTTGAGTGTTCATTGTGTATCAGAAGGCATGTATAAGAGATAGATAAAAAAGAATAAAAGTGCATTGGGATATTGTTTTGCAATGAAATAGTATATACCTTTGCGTCCTGAAAATTAATAATATAGACAAATGAAACAAGGAATCCATCCAGAGAACTATCGTTTGGTAGCCTTCACAGACATGTCTAACAACGAGACATTTATCGTTCGTTCGACAGCAGCAACAAAAGACACTATCGAGATTGATGGTGTAACTTACCCACAGGTAAAGCTTGAAATCTCAAGCAGCTCACACCCTTTCTACACAGGTAAGATGAAGCTCGTTGACACAGCAGGTCGTGTTGATAAGTTCATGAGCCGTTACCAGAAGCACTTCGAGAATCGTAAGAAGTAAATTGTCGCGTACTAGTTACGCTGCATACATTTCAAGATTCTCTACCATGTGAGTGGTGAGACGACGAAATAAAAAGCGACAGAGACTATTATAGTTGACGTCGCTTTTTGTTGTTTATATTATGAGTTTTGATAGGAAATAAAAATAGAAAATACTTCGGATAATAATGGCTACTGTAGCATTTCATACATTAGGATGTAAATTAAACTTCAGTGAGACCTCGGCTATGAGCAGGAAGATGCAAGCTCAGGGTTATGTCAGAGTGGAGTTTGATGAAGTGTCGGATGTGTATGTTATAAATACCTGTTCGGTCACAGAAGAGGCCAATAAGAAATGTAGGCAGATGATTAAGCGATGTATAAGGCTTAATCCCCAAGCTTACATTATTGTGACAGGCTGCTATGCACAACTTGAAGCGCAGCAAGTAGCGGATATAGAAGGGGTAGATTTAGTGTTAGGATCAAATGAGAAGACAGATATATTGGAGCATATAGATCCTAACCATGAAAAAGTTGAGCAGACAGTTATACATGTTGGTGCGATATTAAAAGACAAAGTATTCAAGCCAAGCTTTTCATCAGGAGACAGAACCCGTACTTTCTTGAAAGTTCAAGACGGATGCGATTACTTCTGCACATACTGCACTATACCACTAGCGAGAGGAGCCTCTAGAAGCGCATCTCTAGAAGATACACTACAGGAAGCGCAACGAGCAGCTCATCTTGGAGCTAAAGAGATAATACTTACGGGTGTCAATATAGGAGATTTCGGGCATAGGAATGGAGAGACATTCTTGCAACTAGTTGAAGGGCTAGAGAGAATAGAGGGTGTAGAAAGATACAGAATATCCAGTATTGAACCTAACCTTCTGACAGAAGAGGTGTTGCAGCATGTGGCTCAAAGTAAGAAATTCATGCCCCATTTTCATATCCCATTGCAGTCTGGATGCGATGAGGTATTGAAACTTATGCATCGTAGATATGATACAGCCTTCTTCAAGAACAAAGTTGAAAGAGTAATAGAGTTAATCCCTAACGCCTTCATAGGGATAGATGTGATAGTAGGCACAAACGGAGAGACAGAAGAATACTTCCAGAAGACGGTACAATTTCTTGAAGAGATACCATACGCCTTCTTGCACGTTTTTACATACTCTGAGAGACCAAACACCATGGCATTGAAGATAAAGCCAGTTGTTGAGATGGGAGAACGACACAAAAGGAATGAAGTACTACAGAGACTGTCGCACAAGAGACATGAAGAATTCTTGCGAAGATTTATAGGCGAAGAGATGAATGTGTTAGTAGAGAGTGGGAACCATGATGGATATATGTATGGATTTACTGAGAACTATATAAAAGTATGTGTGCCATACGATGAGGCGCTAGACAATACGATTATTAAAGTTAAACTGACGGAGGATAATTTGGTTGACCTAAATAAATAGAATACGATATGGACTACAAGATAATAGCACAGCAAGTAGCAGAACTTGCGAAAGAAGTGGGATTGAAACTGATGCAATATCGCAAAGAGAATGCGGTGCAAGTAGAGATAAAAGGAAAGCATGACTTTGTGACGCAGATGGACAAATATTCTGAAAAACTACTTGTGGAAGGATTGTCGCAAATATTGCCAGAAGCGGGATACATAGCAGAAGAGGGAACACGTACAGACAGAGGAGAGAAATACAATTGGGTTATTGACCCAATAGATGGAACGACAAACTTTATTCATGGAGTGCCCCCTCACGCTATTAGTGTTGCATTAATGGAAGGAGAAAGGGTAGTAGTAGGAGTGATCTATGAGCTATGCGGTAAAGAATTATTTGTGTCCAGCCTTGGTGGAGGTGCATTTCTTAACGGAGAACAGATGCACGTTTCCAGAACACGTACTGTAGAAGAATCTCTAGTTTCGACAGGGTTCCCTTATAGTAATTTTGAAAGATTGCAGCAGTACATGAAACTATTCATGCACTTTACGCATCACTCTTCGGGTCTGAGAAGGCATGGGTCTGCAGCTACGGACTTAGCCTATGTTGCAGCAGGAAGATTTGATGCATTCTTTGAATATGACTTGAAACCATACGATGTAGCTGCAGGTGTTTTGCTTGTTACTGAGGCAGGTGGAAAAGTAAGTGATTTTGCTGGAGGGGACAATTATATCTTCGGTAGAGAGATTGTTGCAACCAACGGGAATATATATGATGAATTTATGATTCCGACCAAAGAGGCATTTGGCAAATAATGAAAGTAGCTGTAGTCATACTCAACTGGAATGGTCGCGCGTTGCTTGAGAGATATATACCTCAAGTAATTGAAGCTACTACCTATGCTGGAGCGGATATAATAGTGGCAGATAATGCGAGTACGGACGATAGTGTACTCTATATGCGCTCTAGCTACCCTCGGTGTACCCTATTGTTGCTCGCAAAAAACTATGGTTTTGCAGGAGGGTACAATAAAGCGATTGCGCAATTACAAGAGTATGATGCAGTAGTACTATTAAACTCCGATGTAGCACCTGCTAAAGGATGGTTAGAGCCGATGGTGGCGCTAATGGAGAGAGATAAGAGAGTGGCGGTTTGCGGTCCGAAGATAAAAGACGATAAAGACCGCAAGATGTTCGAGTATGCAGGAGCTGCAGGTGGCTTTGTTGATTTATTTGGTTATCCGTATTGCAGGGGTAGAGTATTTGAGACCATAGAGGAAGACAAAGGTCAATATGATTCAGACATTGATTGTATGTGGGTCAGTGGAGCTGCACTCATGATCAGAACCAAAGTCTATTTGGAGAATGGGGGGTTAGATGAAGATTTCTTTGCTCATATGGAAGAGATAGACCTATGTTGGAGATTGAGGAATCAGGGATATAGGATAGTATGTGTTGCAGAGAGTGAAGTATATCATTTAGGCGGAGCAACACTGAGCAGCATCAATCCAAGAAAGACATACCTTAACTTTAGGAATAACCTTTGGATGATGATAAAGAATCATACCAGTAAGGTGTGGTGGCTCATAATATTCTTCCGAATGATTCTAGATGGCATAGCAGGATTGAAATATATTATAGGAGGAGAAAGGAGTCATTGTAGGGCTATCATAAAATCCCATTTTGACATGTGGAAATCGCTCAAAAAGATGTTAAGAAAGAGGAGAGAGATTCAGCGAGGTGTCAAGATAAAAAATATGCTTCCAGAGATGCTAAAAAGCAGTGTTGTCTGGAAGCACTATGTTTCAAAAACGATGTAAGTTATTTGACGTAATTGACCTCCATATTCAGCTCTATACCGAACTTATTCTTTATGTCAGATATTATAGTTCTGGCCAATAGAAGTATATCGTCAGCTGTTGCATCACCATTATTGATAAGAACCAATGGCTGGATATGGTGGACAGCTGCACGACCTAGAGACTTACCCTTCCAACCACATTGGTCAATCAACCATGCGGCAGGGATTTTGACATCCCCATTATCCAAGGGGAAAGAAGGGATGTTGGGGTAATTAGCCTTTAACTCTTCGAATGTTTTTAGAGGAACTTCGGGATTTTTAAAAAAGCTGCCTGCGTTGCCAGTGATTTTAGGGTCTGGCAACTTGCTGTTTCTTATGTTGATAATCTCTTCACGTACAGCTTGTATTGTGTTCGTTCCACGAATTGCCATTGCGTCTCGTACAGGAGCATAAGATATATTTACCTGAGGGTGTTTGCTGAGTCGGAACGTGACATAAGTAATGATAGCGTCTTCCTTGAACCTGCTCTTGAATATACTATTTCTATATCCGAAAAGACAATCTTCGCGAGAAAAGTTGAAGCTACAGCCAGAGTGGACAAATAAACCTTCGACATTTAAGATACAGTCCTTTACCTCAGCTCCGTAGGCTCCTATATTCTGAACAGGAGAAGCCCCGACTGTGCCTGGTATCAGAGATAGATTTTCCAGTCCTCCCCAATTGTTCTCCACAGTATAAGCGACAAAAGAATCCCAGTCCTCGCCGGCGCCAACTCTAATGTCAATATATTTTTCATTATTATTTACTATTGAGATCCCGTGAATGTTAGGTCGTATAATTATACCATGGTATTCGTTGTCGAACAAGATATTATTTCCTCCTCCTAGGATATAGTACTTGGAGGAGACGAGGATATTCAAGGAAGAAATAATATCTTCAACAGACTGACATTCAATGATTTTGTCTGCAAAAGAAGATATTCCGAAAGAATTGTACTGTTTTAAGGAAACCTTTTGGGTAATATTCATCGTATTATCTTGATACATTGTTCATGAAAGTAATTTCTCTTTCATTGCAAAGATGCATTTTTTATTCAAGAAACAAGGTATATGCAGTTTATTTGATAACAAATAAGCATAAATATTTTTTTTTGTGAATAATTATTGTCAACTTTGAATGCTGAATAAAGTATAATACAAACTAAGAAAATAAAGAATAAACTACATAAATAAAAGATGTCTAAGCCATTTTTATATATATTATTGCTTTTTTTGGCAATGAGTCAGGTGGTGAACGCACAATATAACAACTACCAAGGCCGAAAAAAGGTACCAAAGATACTTGAAGGTATGCATTTATATGCAAAATTGGGTCCTAATATTTGGGTTGGTGATTTGGTAGACAAAGGTAGATTCCGTGTTGGAATGTCTGTTGGTGCTGAGCGAGAAATCTTCAACTGGATGTCGGGTCAGTTGGAGTTTGATGGTGGTTTCTTCCATGGTTACATGACTCAGGGTGCCGATATGGATTTCAAGACTATCTTCTTTGATATCAATGGAGGTATCAAGATATCTTTGCTTGATTTGATTCAGGGTTACTATGCAGATCGTGTGATTGTACCATATGGCGCTATTGGTGGTGGTTTGATGTTCTTCAATGCGAAGAAGACATCACATATGCAGTATGATAAGACTCATCCTGGTAATAACTGGCAAGATGTAGAAACAGGATGGAGTACAGCTCCATTTATATGGGGAGCATTAGGTGCTAAATATCGTGTAACACCAGTGTGGACCATATTTGGAGAGGTAAGACCGATGGCATTGTTGTCAGATGATGTGGATGCTCATACAGGTTTTAGAGAAGGACCAGAAGGAGCCTGGAAAGAGAGTAAGTCAAATGACTACGCCTACAACATGATGTTTGGTGTAAGTTACCGTATCTCGCATCAGATGTTCTATACTACGAATAAGTACAACCGTCGTAGTTACGTGAAGAATAAGAAACTCTTCAAGAGAAACGCACAAGACCGTCCTAGAAGAAGATAAGCATCAAGGTGGATTGATGATAAAGAGGAATAACTTATTTCCTGTTACGATATTGGCGATTATTACGATAGTAATAGTCGCCTTTGTTGGATGTAAGAGTCGCAGTCCGGAGGCAGGAATAGCCGCATATTCTATTGGAGAGTATGACAGGGCTGAGAAAATACTGTATAAACATTCGAAGAGTGCTAAAGAGAAATATCTTCGTGGCGAGTACAGTTTTTATTTAGGAGACTGTTATCGCTATAAAGGATTGAACAGTAAAGCGGTCAGTGCCTACAAGCAAGCTATAAAAGATGGGTATAAAGATCCGATAGTACACTTATACCTAGGAGATTGTTTAAGGCAAACAGGTAGGTTTGATGATGCTGCTGAGCAATATGAGTTGTACCTGAGAAAAAGGAAAACAGACAAGCGAGGGGTGCAAGGTCAGCAGTCATGTGAACTAGCAATTGACAATGCTTCAAAACTGCTACCATCGAAAACGAAAGGAGCTGAAGTTGATACGGGGTATCAATTGGTTTTGATGAAACAATTCAATTCGAAATTCTCTGACTATTCTCCTGCATACGTTGGTGACGATTATGAAGTGGTATACTTCACCAGTATGCGTACAGCTGCGAGGAGGAAAAAGACTAATAGAATAACTGGGCAGGGTAACAGCACGATATACGTCAGTAAATACGATGGAGGCAACGAATGGACTATACCAGAAGCGTTGCCAGAACCATGGGGTTCCAAAATAGATGATGGCACGCCAAACTTTTCTTCTGATGGTAAGACCATGTACTTTACGCGTTGTCCATATAGCAAGAACTCCGTATCAAATGATGCTAAAGAGAGCAGCAAATATGAAAATGTAGCTGAGGTATACGAGGTCACTCGTTCGGGTGGCCGATGGGGGGAGCCTAGTAGGATTATACCGGGGGGAGATTCTTCTATGATGGTAGCGCACCCTGCAATTTCTCCTGATGGTACTACACTATACTTTGTCAGTGATGCTGAGGGTGGATTAGGAGGAAAAGATATCTGGATAACCCGTAAGACAAATGAAGGTTGGTCTAAAGCAGAAAATGCTGGAGCTATGGTCAACACTGCTGGAGATGAAATGTTTCCATACGTAAGAGATAATGGCGACCTGTACTTCTCTTCTAACGGGCATATTGGTTATGGAGGTTTGGATATATATTGTGCGAAATTGACCCAGACAGGAAGATATGATGTTAAGAATCTAGGATTGCCCATTAATTCGATGGGTGATGATTTTGGAATAATATTTCAAGGCAATAAAGAAAAGGGATTGCTATCCAGCAATAGAGGTAATAATAAGGGGATAGACAATATATATGCCTTTGAGCTCCCTGACGTATTGTTGACGCTATCTGGCACACTGACAGGCGAAAATGGAGAGCGTATAGAAGATTCGTTTGTCAGAATAGTTGGTTCTGATGGAACGAATGTGAAATTGCGACCAAATGCGGATGCTATTTATGGTGTAACACTAGACAAGGAGACAGACTACATAATTCTATGTGGGGCGCCCGGATATGAAAATCAACGATTCGAGTTAACTACTAGAGGAAAAAAGAAATCAGAGAAAGTGTCACTTAATGCTAAATTGAAAGAGCATAAGTGAAAAAAGGCTAAAAGAGCAATGCGAAGGAATTATTATTCATGATTTAGCCTTATATTCGCATCGTCATCTACTCTAGGTAGTGAGATTAATCACCTAATTTTAACATGGCAGAGCTAAAACTACAAATTGTTTGTTTTTTAATAACGTCGTTTGTTTTTGCGAGGTATACGCGATTGTCAAAGATTTTTGCAACGACGCCATCATCTACAGCCTTTCTGAGATTATTGTATATTGCCGTAATAGAGACCATACTTGATATGGCTACAGCATATACAGTGAATGATCCGGAAGTATTGCCGTGGATTAACAATGTTTTGCATTGGCTGTTTTTTGTTTCTATAGATACGCTCTTGTATTTTGCCTATCTGTACTTTTTGGCATCATTGCCGGAAGGAAATACTCATACACGAGATAGGAAAGTTGTCAACATACTCTATGTTGTCAACATGATTGTTGTGACTATAACTATGCCATTTGTTCAGTATATTACAGGTGAGACTACTAACTATTCCATGGGCTTACCGGTTTATGCCTGCTTCTTAATGGCTTTGTTTTATGTGATTTTGCTAGGATCAAAACTTATCACTCATTGGGATCGTGTATCCGGTTCCCAAAAATCAAATGCCATAACGATTGTGTTGGTATTAGCTATAGTTACAGTTGTTCAATACGTATTCCCAGAGTCGCTTGTCACGGCATTGGTTTCAGCATTTATTTCAGTCTCTGCGTATATTAATCATGAAGATCCGATTCGATATCAGTTCAAAATAGACAAAGATTCAATTCAAGAAGAATTAGATGCTATAAACAAAGCTCTAGCGAAGAATGAGGAAGTGAAAAATCGCAAGCAACTAGGTAATATAGAACAGCAAGATGACAAGACCAGCACGATATTGGAATTGTCTGGAACGACGCAAGAAATGCTGACTGTTAACTATATGGATTTCCTATATGCTGAGTCCTTGGGTAACTATGTCAACGTATACATCCTTAAAGATGGCGCTATAGTAGCCAAACAGCTACGCCAAACGATGAAGGGATTAGACAGATCAGTTGGACAGTATCCAAGATTAGTGCGCGTTCACAGGGCATATATAGTGAATCTCGATAAAGTAAAAAAGATAGATGGCAACAGTCAAGGATATCAACTTTTTTTAGACGGGGTTAAAGATACAGTTCCAGTTTCCCGGTCGTATATAGAAAACTTCAATAAAGCGTTAGCGTAATCCTATATTTCGCCAATTGGGAGTATTTTTTCTTTATTGGACTTTATGATAAGAAAAAAGCAGTATCTTTGAGGACGATTAATTTCATGGATATGGACATTATAGGAAAACTTTACAGAAAAGGACAAGTGCAGACTCGAGGAGCTAATGGCTTCCAGTTCAGAGAGTTCATTATCGAGGTAAGTAACCCTCAAAACCCACAATGGAACAACTATGTGCCATTTCAAGTTAGTGGAAATAGCCTCAATACGATTGATAATTTCAATGAGGGAGATGAGTTGCAAGTGACATTTGATATTCGTGGTAGAATGTGG
>JAKSLC010000190.1 GCA_024401415.1 Bacteroidales bacterium
AAGGAATACAACCAGATAAGTCTTTCCTCGTGAAGTTCTTCCGAAATCTGTTGCTCGGAGAGAACAATGAACTGAAGAATCGTTATATGCTGATTGGATATAAGGACAATGAGGACGATCCCCATACAACTACCCATACAACCACCCATACAAGTACAAACGACATACAACCCTCATCAGAGAATGTGAGACGTTTAGTATTGGCAATCGGTAAAGAAGAAAAGAGTGTTAAGTGTATGATGGAAGCTGTAGGTCTGAAGAACCGTCCCAACTTCCTCGATTATTCTCTCTCACCTGCCATAAACGAAGGATTCGTGTGCATGAAGTACCCGACTAATCCTCATCATCCTCGCCAACGCTATTTGCTGACGGTAAAAGGATTGATGTTGCTGAATAACACATAATATCCTAGGCACTAACTTAGCGTCTATGTTAAAAGCGAAGATTATTAAAAGATTTCTGTCAAAGGTTACCAACAGAGAAAAACGAAGTTGTATTTTACTAACGAAAATAACTTCGCGAGCAAAATTACGTTACCAATACTTGTTGTTTGTAGAGGAACGAGACTTGTGCTAATGCATGTGAATTGGGAATAAGTAGAAAAAAGTGCCGTTCAAAGGCAAAGCCTGCGCTCCAAAGTGCAAAATCAACAGTGAAACTGCCTCTAAAGTGCAAAAATTGCACTTTGGTATAAGTCGTAATATAACATAAAAAGCGTGTAGCTCACCGAGCCACACGCTTTTATCATAAAGTAATGTCTATTACTACTTAACCTCCTCGAAGTCAACGTCAGTAACGTCACCTTGGTTGTTGCCACCCTGAGCGCCGCCCTGTGGACCTTGTGCACCGCCTTGTGGGCCTTGAGCACCACCTGCAGCGTTGTACATATCCTGACTAGCTGTCTGGAATGCTGTCTGGAGCTCGTTCATTGCTGCATCAATAGCAGCAATGTCTTGCTTCTGGTGTGCATCCTTGAGCTTTGTAAGAGCGCTCTCGATAGGAGCCTTCTTGTCAGCTGGAATCTTGTCACCAAACTCCTTGAGCTGCTTCTCTGTCTGGAATATCATGCTGTCGGCAGCGTTGATTTTCTCTATGCGCTCCTTCTGTGCCTTGTCAGCATCAGCATTTGCCTCAGCCTCAGCCTTCATTCTCTTGATCTCGTCCTCTGAAAGACCAGATGAAGCCTCGATACGGATATTCTGCTCCTTACCTGTTGCCTTATCCTTAGCCGATACATTGAGGATACCGTTAGCGTCGATATCGAATGTTACCTCAATTTGTGGCACACCGCGTGGTGCTGGTGGTATTGAATCGAGGTGGAAACGACCGAGGCTCTTGTTCTGTGCTGCCATTGGACGCTCGCCCTGAAGTACGTTGATCTCTACTGATGGCTGGTTGTCAGCAGCTGTCGAGAATACCTGGCTCTTCTTTGTTGGGATAGTTGTGTTAGCGTCGATGAGCTTAGTCATCACACCACCCATTGTCTCAATACCAAGTGAAAGTGGAGTTACATCAAGGAGAAGTACGTCCTTAACCTCACCTGTGAGGACTGCACCCTGAATTGAAGCACCGATAGCTACAACCTCATCTGGGTTAACGCCCTTAGATGGAGCCTTGCCGAAGAACTTCTCTACAGCAGCCTGGATAGCAGGAATACGAGTAGAACCACCTACAAGGATAACCTCGTTGATATCGTTTACTGAAAGACCTGCGCTCTCGAGTGCTGAACGACATGGAGCGATAGTACGCTGAATCAAATCGTCAACAAGCTGCTCGAACTTAGCACGTGTAAGGGTAGTTACCAAGTGTTGTGGTATACCGTTTACTGGCATGATATAAGGAAGGTTGATCTCTGTAGATGTTGTGCTAGAGAGCTCAATCTTTGCCTTCTCTGCTGCATCCTTCAAACGCTGAAGTGCCATAGGGTCCTTACGGAGGTCAACACCGTGCTCCTTCTGGAACTCGTCTGCCAAGAAATCGATGATTCTGTGGTCGAAGTCATCACCACCAAGGTGTGTATCACCATCTGTAGACTTAACCTCAAATACACCATCACCAAGCTCAAGTACAGATACATCGTGTGTACCACCACCGCAGTCGAATACTACGATCTTCATGTCTTGCGACTTCTTGTCGAGACCATATGCAAGAGCAGCAGCTGTTGGCTCGTTTACAATACGACGAACCTTCAAGCCTGCAATCTCACCTGCCTCCTTAGTAGCCTGACGCTGTGAGTCATTGAAGTATGCTGGTACTGTGATGACTGCCTCTGTTACTTCCTGACCGAGATACTCTTCTGCTGTCTTCTTCATCTTTTGAAGAATCATAGCCGAGATCTCTTGAGGTGTGTAAAGACGGCCGTCGATGTCAACACGTGGTGTGTTGTTGTCGCCCTTTGCTACCTTATATGGTACTCGTGAGATTTCTTGAGCCAGACGATCGTATGACTCGCCCATGAAACGCTTGATAGAATAAACTGTCTTGTGTGGGTTAGTTACTGCCTGACGCTTTGCAGGATCACCAACCTTACGCTCGCCACCATCTACGAATGCTACGATAGAAGGAGTTGTGCGCTTACCCTCGCTGTTAGCGATAACTACAGGCTCATTGCCCTCCATAACGGCAACACATGAGTTTGTGGTGCCAAGGTCGATACCGATAATTTTTCCCATTGTATTATGTCTTTTTATTTTTTACTGATTAATGTTCTGTCGGATTCTCTTTTGTCGTCCGACGCTTATCATTATATCAATAGGCGTGCCAAAAACACAAATGGGTTGTTTTCTGCCAAAGTGGCAGATTAGGGTTTGTTTCTGATAAGTTGGCTAGTGCCAATGGCAGACTATTATTGCCAATGTGGCAGAGTCTCTACTCTTTCTGGTCTGCTACCGTGTTAAGCCATTCCACTAAGCCCTGATCTTCAATGCCTAGTTTTTTTCTTAATCGGTATCTGATGGTCTCAACTCCTCGCACCGAAATGTTGAGTAGTGGTGCAATCTCTTTTGTCGTCAACCCCATTCTGAGGTATGAGCACATCATCTTTTCATTTTGAGACAGGTCTGGGTGCGACTTGGTGAGTTTATTTAAGAAGTTGTTGTTTACTAGGTCGAATTGCTCCTCAACTTTTTTGAGTACTTCGTCAGAGTTGATGTTTCCTTCAATCGAATTGCTTATGAGCTGCAGCTCTCTTCTTACTGGTGCAGTAGCAGGTTTGTCGAGCATGTGCATAACTCGTGCAATGTCGTCTTTGATGTTCGTTAGTATTTCGTTCTTACGTGCAAAGTTTATCATCGCATTCGTAAGTTCCTGACTTTTGTGCCTCAGTTCTTGCTCTAGTGCTTCTCGTTGTAGTTCGTCTATTTTTTGTAGGTTTTCTGTATGTCGCACTTCATATCCCTCTTTGACTTTCTCGAATTTCGCCTCACTCTCTAGTCTCGCTTCGCTTTGCCTTAATGCGATGCGTCGCTTGTCATAGAATATAAGTGAGAAGAATATTAATAGTGCGCTAAGCGCGTAGCAAATATATGCTGTAGTCGTTCTGTACCAAGGTGGAAGAATAGTGATAGATACAGTATCCCAGAATGTACGACCATCAGTTGTCTTCATTTTAAGATGGAAACTGTATGTTCCTTCGTGTATGTTGTTGAATTCTTTGTATGCCACTTGCTCGTATGCCGACATAGCTGTCTGAAGCTCTGAGTCTGATGTGTTTTGTGGAACTAGTGCTGATGAGAATGTCCTTATATCTGTTCCTGTGCTTGATGTCGTAGTGTTATAGGTAATACGTACCGATTGGTCACTATGTGGAAGCTCTACTTTATTGTGTTTCCCTTCGCAAATGTTATGAAATGAGAATGATTGTGACTCTTCTTTAGATGAGCCAGTAGAAAGTAGCGTTATATTGGCGATTAATGATGCTCTGGTTTCCGTAAGTGCTCGGTTGCTGTCATTCGTCGAATGATGGTTAAGGTTTATCAATGCAAATCCATCTTGATATGGCAGTATGGCAGTTGATAGGTCTGGCATGAGGTGTATATTTTCGTAGTCTCGCACGAATGGTACGAGCGATTGCGGTATGGCTATTATCTCTGCTTTC
>JAKSLC010000191.1 GCA_024401415.1 Bacteroidales bacterium
AAGCGTAGAGCGAGAGATTCTCCATTGGGAGGTAAACCACACCAGCCTTATAGGTGAATGCGCTTGTTGACATTCCTGTGTAGTCAGAAGAAGGAACATCATCAAACTCACGCTTGCCATCTATTGTCTTCACGCTTGCACGCTTGTAGCTATAGAGGTCGAAACGTGCAGATACCATAGCCTTCCACTTCTCGTTGATGTCGAGCACATCGTGAAGGTAGAAACCATTCTGCAGACGAATCTGTGGAGTAACCTTACTGAACTGAGTCTTCATCCATCCAAGGCTCTCAGCGTCATAGATGCTACCGTGAGCAGTGAGAGCTGGTCCCCATACGTCAGATGTCTCTGGTGAATCAGTACCATCACCTCTGAAGTTATAGCCTGTGTAAGAGCAACGGCGAAGATAGATCAAAGAGTAGCCTGCGAGATAGTTGTGCTTCACGCTACCAGTATTAAACACGCCAGAGAGTTCCAACTGATTGTTGAGAGTCTTAGCTACGTGAGAGAAGCGAAGAGGATAGCTGTAGTAGATAGAGTCTGTGCAGATATACTTCTTCTTGTCGCCCGACATGTAATATTGATTATAGATAGGTGCATCGCTCATGAGATAGTCCAACGACTCTGTACCGAAATAGTCAATATCATCATAAGAGTAGCTGAGACGATCAGAAAGCTTGGCATAATCACCGAAGACATGCTTGTAATCTACGGAAGCATTGAAGTTGTTGTTGTCCATGAAGTCGCTATGGCTGTTATAGCGATTACTGCGGCTAAGACCAGCCTGCTGAGTATATGCAGGAAGTACCACCTGATTGGTGTTTACATCATACACATCATATGAAAGAACAGGTGGAAGACCAATCTCAGTAGCATAGCGGTCACCCTGACCTCCAAAACGGAATTCGAGAATATCCTTGTCGCTAAGATTACCGCCGATGGTGAGGTATGCAGAGCGACGTGTGCGCTCATTGTCACGCCAGCCGTCAGTATGCTGGTAGTTGGCAGTTGCAAGATAATTGAAAGGACCAACAAACTTACCACCGAAACCAATCTGGGTATTCAGATTGTTCCAAGAGCCGTAGGCAATCTTGCTATATACGTGACTCTCGGCAGAAGGGGCACGACGCACCACATTGATGATACCACCAACGGCAGATGTACCATAGAGAACAGACTGAGGGCCTTTGATAAGCTCGATGCGCTGAACGGCACTAAGATCCATGAAAGGATAAGAGTTGTCGATAGATGAACGCTCATCACGAACACCATCCAACATGATCACGCTATGGTCGAAACCACGAACGGAGATCTGCTGGAAGGCACCGTAGGTCTGGCGGATACGTACACCAGGCATAAAGCGGGAAGCAGACTGGATGTCGGTGATGTTACGATGCTGAAGGGTCTGTGCCGTAATGGTGTTTGATGACACAGGCATGTACTTGGCAGGCACATCAAGCTTGAGGGCATTGGTCTTCCTTGAGTTGGAGATAACCTCAACCTCATCAATCACAAGAGCAGTATCAGGATTCTGCTCGTCAACAACTTTCTTTCCTGTGTGATTGTTACCCTGAACAGGAATGGCTGCAGCACATGAGAGCATGGCAGCAATAAATGCATTATAACGCATATAATAATAAAAATTAATAAGATGTCTGTTCACCCCGCAGACATTAGTTATCATTAAGTTCTGGCAGGTCTCCTGACTTAGTTTTTGTGGTACCTTCCCGTCATTTCTTAGTTAGGAATGAATAATTAGTAGTTTGTCAGATGGAACAACTCCCGATTTTTTATCCAGACTTCTCCTAACTATATCAGACAGTGGTATGATTCCAAAGGTGAGCGAACTCACCCAACAACACAGTAGCGGGTACTGCTACGGATTCTAACCGTATTCCCTTTTATTTATGGTTGATTCCCAGGAGGAAATTGACCATAGTCACCAGAACTATCCTTTTATTACAATATAAATACAGTCTAAGTAGGCGCTTCACTAAGCCCTATACTTTAAGAGAATACAAAGGTAATAAAAAAAATGATATTCCACAAGTAATTCCTTAATTATTTATGATACTTGTGATATTTTATTTATATAAAAATATTAAAGACTTAAGATTTTCCATTTAAAAGTATCTGTAAAAATAGGGATTGCTAAATGGTTGGTAACCAGGTGATTTGCGGATATGCAACATGATATGCAATATGCAAGAAACGACTCGGTAAGTTATTGCGCAATTGTAAATATCATAGGTATGGTATAATATACAAAGTTTATGGTACATAAAAAATTGCGGGTTAAAGTTTTTCTTAGTAATTTTGCATCAGAATCATAGAAGTGAATCTGTCTCTTGACTGCCAACTTCTGATTTTCGCATAATATAATTGTATAAATATTTGGTTATAAGTGTAATAATTATTTTAGGAAAAAACTTTTGATTTTGATTTAGGGGATACATGACGGTATTAAGCTAAGGTAATAAAGTTTTGAAAATTTAGGTAACAAAAGAAACAAGGTCAACTTCAACGCAGCAATGCTTGATATTGACCTTGTTTCCTTGTATGTGTACCTCTTATATATAATAGAAAGCAATATGAAACTTAAATACTGTTAATAGCTTGCAGATTTCAGAAATTATTTTTATTTTTGCAAGTGAATAAACTATTCTTGTCCCTCAAAAAGAAGGCTGGGTGGTCAGTATTTGTATTGTGTAAAGCGTATTCATTTGGTATATTGTGTATCCGGATTTTTGAATATTAGAAATTCTTAAACCTAAATATTTATTAACAACAACTTAAAACATTATGAAGAAAATCTTCCTCATGGCAGCCGTGCTGTCAATGACGTTATTTGCGAAGGCGCAATGTCCTACTCTTCAGATTGAAGGTGGACAGGTTCAGGGTGTAACGGCAGATGACCATCCAGACGTACATGTTTATCGCGGAATTCCTTATGCCGCTCCTCCTATCGGTGAGAACCGTTGGAAAGCACCACAGCCAGTTGTGCCTTGGAAGGGCGTAAAGGTATGTGATACTTTCGGTCATCCATCATATCAGGCTGTTCATTACCCTGGTGGCTATGCAACGGAATGGGGATATGGCAAGGAAGCACCTTATAGTGAAGATTGTCTCTATCTCAATGTATGGACAAAGGCTTCAGGAAAACCTGATAAGAAACTGCCTGTAGCATTGTGGATTCATGGTGGTGGCTATCGTGAAGGATGGGGTACAGAGCCGGAGTTTGATGGCCAGGAATGGGGAAATAAGGATGTAGTACTCGTTTCTATCAACTATCGTCTTGGCGTATTCGGTTTCCTCTGCCATCCTGAGCTCTCAAAGGAGAGTCCTAATGGCGTTTCCGGCAACTATGGCATCCTCGACCAGATAGAAGCCCTCAAGTGGATTAAGAAGAATATCAGCCAGTTTGGTGGCGACCCTGACAACGTGACAATCTTTGGCCAGAGCGCTGGTGCTGGAAGTGTCCGCACTATCTGTGAGTCACCATTGGCACGTGGACTCTTCCATAAGGCTGTAATCATGAGTGGCAATGGCATCTCTTTGCCAAGTAAGGATGGTGTGAAGCCTCGTCCTGCAGGTCCTTTTGCACCTGTGACCTTTGCAGAGGCAGAGAATATCACGAAGAAGATGATGGACTGGGCAGGACTCAACGACATCACAAAGATGCGTAAGGCTTCTACAGAGACGATATATGCCTTGAGCACAATCTATGGAGGTGCTACCGGTGAACGCGCATATCTTCCTCTTATGCCTATCGTTGAAGGATATGTATGCACAAAGAGTTTTGATGATGCTGTGCGTGAGGGAACGGTTGCTGATGTTCCATATATGATCGGTTACACCCTGAATGACCTCGGTGACATGGAGGAGGGGATAGCAGAGTTCTGTAGGGTACGTGAAAGCAAGGGCGGTAA
>JAKSLC010000192.1 GCA_024401415.1 Bacteroidales bacterium
GGCTCGTCTTTGGGTTTTTCGGGTTGAAGAGCCAGTAAGTTATGTTCTTCTGCGTGCAATTTAACGGCAGACTTCTGAATTTTAAGTCCTCTGCCAGCGGGTTTGTCTGGCATAGTAACGACAGCAGCGACATCATGACCCGCTTTAATAATAGCGTCCAGTGATGCCACTGCGAATTCAGGAGTGCCCATAAAAACTATTCTCATGGGACTATGAAGTTGTAATATAATAAAATTTTCAGATAAATTAGTCTTCGTCTTCTGCGTCAGCCATATCCTGAAGAGAGCCGGCAGAAGTCTCAACATCATCCTCCTCCTCGTCGTCAGAGTCGACGCCACCTTCAAGATTCATTTCATCGTCGCCGCCGATAGGTTCATCGTCAATATCCATTTCCTCTTTAGCAGGGAACTTGATGAGATAGCAGAACTCGTCGGTCTCATAAGGGAGAGCGGACATAAGTCTTCCGCCACCTATATCGTAGGTGCGAATGTCATTCTTTAAATCAGGGTGAAGGGCGAGGATCTCTTCCTTCATAGCTTCATCGAGCTTCTCAAAATTCTTGATTACTCGTGGTTTTGAATTAGCCATAATGCGTATCTAAGGTTGTTTATTGTCTGTTACTTTTTCAAGGGCCAAAATTAGAAAAGATTTGTAGTTTGATACTCCTTAAGTCATAAAAATATGCCTTAAGTGTGTTAATTTATTCAAATTCCTACCAATTGTCTGTTCTGAAAGGCACGCAAGGCAGATTATTTCCTCCGATGAGGGTACCAATCTGGAAATTCTTGAAACAATAACGAACAGCAGCGGGTTTACTAACCTTTTCGGAAGAAACGACCACCTCGTCAGTCATCCAGTTGACCCAAACCTTATCTGCAGGGTAGAAAACCTTGTCATCTCCGGCTACTTCGAACCCTTGGATATCGTAATTACGGCAGATGCCGTGGGTAATGTTAATCAATTTAATCCAAGCCTCATTATTCTTTACCTCCCACTTGCCGCTGAAAGCAGGGCTAAGGCAGCAAACATCGCCAAAACCATAAGTCATATTGAGGGCGAGATAGCTAAATCGAGCGCCGACAGGCTGTTTTAGCTGAGGGTGAATATTGAGGACTTCAAAAGTGAGGGCGGCATTATTAGTAGATATCATACCGCTATTAGGGATAAGACTGAGAGCCTTATACTGCGCCTCTCGCAAGAGAGCGCCCGAGATACCCTCTGCATTATCAGAGTCGTAAGCATAAGGAGCGATTTCTGCGAAATAGAAAGGGATGTCGCCGAGCGCCATTTCTGAGCGCCATTGTCTAACCATTTCGGCCAGACGTTCTGCGTAAGTATCATGGCGGCCGACATTTGAGCAACCCTGATAGAAGATTATACCCTTATAAGTGAACTGATGAGCTACATGGAACATACCCTTGTAAGCGACGAGAGGGCGTTCCCAGTCGGGAAGATAAGCTTCAACGCCAGCCTTTGAGTAGTCGATATCAGGGTACTTAGCCAATATTTCCTCTGGGACCCAAGACTCGACTCTTGATCCGCCATAAGCGCAAACTACTATGCCGACAGGTACATCGAGAGCAGGCTGAAGATTTTGTGCGAAGTACCATGCTGTGGCGCTAAACTCCTTCACGTCGTTGAAGTTGTTTGTTGTCTTCCAAGATGAGTTACAGTCTGTTACGTCATCGAATGAGTGCAACTTAGGAACAGTGAAGAAACGGATAGCTGGATATTGTTTAGCCCTTATAGCATCGTCCATACCGTCCTTGACGATACATCCGCCGAAGCCTTTGAGAGGCATTTCCATATTGCTTTGACCGCCTGCGAACCACACCTCGCCAATGAGAACATTATTCAGAGTAACGGAGCCATCCTTATCAGATATTGTGATAGATTGGGCATCATACGAGCCTGCCTGAGTTTTAACTGTAGTGAGGAACTTGCCATCCTTATCTGCCTTAGCAATGGCTGTTGCTCCCCAAGAAGTAGAGATCTTTACGTTGTCATTAGCCTTAGCAGTTCCCCAAAGACGGACGTCGGCGTTTTGCTGTATAACCATATTATCGCCTACTACTGCAGGTAATTTGACAGTGGCATTTGCTATTGTGCTACAAAGAAATAAAGCTGCCAGTGTGAATCTTGTTTTCATGCTCTTGATATTTTTAGTTGTGGCAAAGCTAATATTTTATACTATATATAGGCAATAATATTATGACATTTTCTTTGCTAATAACTACTTACGAATAGGACGAAGTGTACCCAAAGGTAGGGGAGCTTGTTTTTTGTGAGACGGAGCATGTGGTACGTCTGTACGTAAGGGCTGCGCTCGGTGAGCACCTTATGTGCACCTTATGTGCACCTTATGTGCACCTTATGTAGAAGTTCTTTGTTCATCGTAAAAATTTAAAACTTATCCTCTGGGTGTTTGTGAATAGAATTTTAGGATTGGGGTGTGCGTTTTTTGATATTTTGTGAGACGGAGCGTGCTCCGTCTGTAGGGAGGGGCTGTGCTCGGGGATCTCTCGGGGAAGTCTTTGGTTCATCGTAAATTTTTAAGACTCGACCTCAAAAGGGGGGGGAGATAGCGGCTGTGGTCGCTTGTGTTTAGTGCGATGGGTTTGATTTTTTGCGAGACGGGGCACGCTCCTTCTGTACGTTGGGCAGGATAGGAAAATCGTATGAATCAAATGAACGATATTCTAGGTTTTGCCAGAAAAATTACTATCTTCGCAACTGCAAAAATGATTATTATGCAGAAGTTTGTTGCATTGGTTTTTATGTCTCTTGGGTTATTGATGACGGGAAAGAATGTTGATGCTCAAGAAGTTAGAGACGTTGAAATTCATCTGAAAGTGAAGGATTATCCTAATGCTCCAGTTGTTTTAGGATACTATTATAACAAGCAGATGCTGGTTCGTGATACGATTTGGACAGATGCCCAATGTAGAGCGACCTACAAAAGAGATACACTTGTGGACGAAGGTATCTATATGCTCTATGTGCCAGAGCGCAATATGATGGACATTATGATTACTGGCAATCAGCATTTCAGTATCGAATGTGATACATCAAAGAATATGCTACAGAGGGCGAAATGTGAAGGTAATGAGGCATTGAAGACCTTCTTGTCTTATCAAAAATATCTTCAGGATATGCAAGCCAAGTACCAGTCATTGTCGAATGACTTCAAGTTGGCCAAGCAGCAAGGCGACACAGCGAAGCAGACGGCAGTGAGGAACTTGTATACATCTATGGATAAAGAGGTCAAGGAGAAGAACAGGAAGATAATAGAAGACAACAAAGACAATTTTCTCTCTGTATTCCTTACGTCATTGAAAGAGGTAGAATTTCCCAAGATAAACCTACCGCAAGATGTAGCGAACCGAGACTCCTTGACACAGGTGTACAGCTATTACTGGTATAGGAAGCATTGGGACATGCACTACAACTTTGCAGACAAGAGATTGCTCTTTACCCCATTTGTGATTCAGAAAGTAGATGATTATCTGGACAAGAGTGTGCCACAAATAGCTGATTCAGTAGCAGAAGAGTGCATAAGAATCATAGAAAAAGCCAGACCAGACTCTGTAGCATTCAGGTACTGGGTGTCTCACTTATACAACAAAGTGAATGACAGCAAGATAATGGGAATGGACGGAGCGTTGGTAAGGATAGCTGACAGATACTATCTATCTGGAGAGGCCAAGTGGACGACCAAGAAATTCATAGATGACCTCAGAGAGCAAGTTGATGGCATACGATATACGCTTGTGGGGCTAAAAGCCAAAGATTTAAAGATGCCAAGTGTAACAGGAGAGTGGTTTAAGTTGTCGGAAGTGAGT
>JAKSLC010000193.1 GCA_024401415.1 Bacteroidales bacterium
CCTTAACCTGTACGGTAGCACCGGTAACGAGCTTCTTCTTCTGAACACCGTAACCTACTACGACTACGTCCTCGAGAGACTGAGAGTCCTCCTGGAGGGTTACCTTGAGGCCGTTAGCAGCCTTGACTGTCTGTGTAGCATAGCCGATGAACGAGATCTCGAGGTTCTCGCCAGCAGCGGCATCGAGAGAGAACTTACCATCGAGGTCAGTGATAGTGCCTCGAGAGGTGCCCTTTACTCGGATATTGGCGCCAGTGATAGGCTCGCCAAGATCGTCTACAACAGTACCTGTGATCTTCTGGTTCTGAGCCTGGATGGTATTCATCATACCTGGGGCGAAGAAACCAGGAGTACCACTAGCAAGCAGAGCGGTAGCACCGACTGCGAGCCATGTCTTTCTTGTCTTGATACTCATTGATTTTGTAAATTAATTATAGATAATGTGGATAAGTATATATACATACATTAATAACCGCCTCGAGTCAGCCCTGATCCTGTCAGGATAACCCGAAACGCTCATATTGCAGTGGTTGTTATTATAGCATATATTCTATCGTTTTTTTAAGTATTGTTTATTTGGTCCAAAGAGTAATAAGGCTACGATAATAAGAGATATTCACATGTGTCTTTCCTTAGCTTTATATAGAAAATGTGTATTTTGTCACGTTTAATGTGCATTAACGGTAAAAATTTTTGGAAAAGGCCGCAATACGGCATTTTTTCACAGCGCAAAGATACACTAATTAATCTTAATTTATAATTTCGCCCTACGAATTTAACTATTTTATTTAACACATTTAACAATTTAAGCACAGTTATGCTCCAAAATAACAGAAAACTACAGACGTCAGCAATGATATCACTTCTTGTAACCAAGGTAATATTATTATTCTGAGTCTGTATGGTTGCTGTCAAACAACAGCGCCCCATGCACAAAAATCTTACAGAATTGCAGAAAAGCTTAGAACGATCCTGTCTAAGCCGCAACACCGTGAAAGTCTATCTGGTAGCGGTCTACACCTATTATAATATATATAAGGAGGTGAACGCAAAGAATCTTGATGCATTCAAACAACATCTCGAATTTCCTAGGAAAGCCAGAAATGAAGCTCCTCACTTTCCGCTTCAGACAGAAGAACTACCTGGATGATGTCATCAGCCTCTTTATAATACTGCAATTTTCTTCATCGAGCACCCTAAACGAGTTAACATCAGATTCAGCGCGTTCAAAATTCCTTTGTCACCAGAAGGAATCTGAATGGTATATGTCTCATATTGTCCGTCAGTCGATGTGTCGAGAGTTGTGAGAAGTTGTCTAAGATCCTGCCTGATCTCAGAAGGAGCTTCACCTGATAAGGCTAACCCTATGAGCTTCTCTGCCTCTCTTTGCTGTTTGCATGTCACTGCCAGATGTGCGGCGCTCTGCAACAAAATAGATAACCCTGGCTGAGGATGGTTGTCATTGTAAGCCATTAAAGCAGCTTCACGCTCTTTTTCGAAAGCCTGAAGGAACAAGTTATCTGCTTTGTCGGCATCTCCTTTCCGGGTGGCAATCTGCGCCATCTGAGCAAGATCCATCGCGTCGTTATGTATTGCTCTAAGTCTATCCATCATTGCTACTTTTTATTAAACAGGCACTTAGGAGTACCAAATTCAACAACTGAAATATAAGCTGGCAACTGAGTCTGATCAGATTGGCTCACTTGATCTATCTTTTGTCTAAACCTTGTGGAAACTGTATTGGTAGAAGTTTCTGTATTAATACCAGAAACCTCCAATCGTGCAGCTCTCTGGAATAATGGATCTTCAGAATATCCAAGCCAATAATCAATACCTGTCCCTCGCCAAGACCGTTCTACTACCGTATAATCAGTCAAACATTTTGTCAGTAATACGGACAGACAAACGGCACCTTGCTCGGTTGTTTCCTGATCATCCTGATAGCTTCTTAATAATTGATCCGTCAATTGCCCCCGCCACCTAAGACAGCAAGTTCCTTCATGAAGACCCATTAGTTTTAGTGCAATACCATCGGTATGACATGCTTTATTAAGACATACGAGGCAATTCTCATACAAGTATTTACCAATGACTGGGGTTAGTCCTGGCATGCCTTGCTGGACAATTTCTAGTTCAAGTTGTTGCTGCATATTCACTTAGAAGATCTTCAATAGCATACTTGAAGAATCAATTTATGAGTGCAAAATTAACGATTATTTTCCAATTAATCGAATATCATTGCCTCAAATAGTAAAAAAACTGTGTAATTAGTATAAAAACTGTGCAGTTTGCCCCAAAACAATGTTATTTTTACTCGATTTGGGGCGAACTCAGCCATATTTAACCTTCTGCGCATCAGAGATTGCTCCCCGGCACATACCTCTGCCAATCCGTAAACTGCACGCCCTCTGCTGACCATTGTGTGCTTGTGGGGAGTGCCATCATGAAGGGCACCTCCCCCACCTTAGGGAATTGCACAGTCCACCCTCCCGTTGTGTTTTTATCCGTCACATCTCCTTTAGGCCAGACCATGACAGATACCTTATTATCCGTCGAGGTCCAACCCTCTACGTCAATCCGAGTATCAGGTTCCCAACCCACGACTCCCTTCGAGCCGCCGGAGTAGGTTGCCTCACCTTCCAGTTCCTGGTTCAGCAGCTGGCGACACGTCTGCTGCTGGTTGGTCGGATCGGTGACCAGTCCGAAGGAACTATCACCGACATAAAGCCTGAACGGTCTCGTTCCGCACAGGAACCGAAGGGTAGCATGCGCAGCAGATACCTGAGGTTCACCGAAGCTTACGGTGGTAAGTTTGGCAGAGGTACCGGATTTTATTTCCTGTTCCAGCAAGACCGGTGTTGAGCGCCCACCATCTTCCACATCGACCACAATATCATTGAAGTCAAAGTCGGATACCGAGCCCAAATCCTCGATCATGTATCTTTTGCTCGACCCGCTTTCGTCTACCCATCCCCTGCCCTGCTCGTCATTTCTTACATAGAGGACCTTGGGGATACGTGGTCCCACAATCATTAGCACCAGCGACTTGTATCTTTTTAGCGGGTTGTAGGAAAGATAATTAGCATCGATATCAACAGCCTCACAAGCCACGAAGAGAGTCTCCAAACTATTATCTATACCAGAAGGCTTAGGGAGGTCAAGAACTCTCATTTGATAATGTAGAGAACTTTGCATCGAGCCACGATATGCCAACTGATCAGTAGAGTTATCGTTGGCAATAACAAGCGACAGATGCATCAGCTTCTTATCACTAGTATTCGCATAGCGAATGATGGATTTTGAGCGAAGGCCATCACCCTTGTAAACGCTCGAATTGCTGAAACTCTGATAAACGCCATTGGCTGAATACATCGCTTTGACGTTCTCCCCCATCCCCCAGCCTGGAGAATCTTGAGAGACTGGGATTATTCCTTTATTGTCAACGTACATCTGTAATGCCCATTTTACCCTACCAGTATACTCTGGGGTAATATAGACCGGGAAAACATCGAAGCAGTCATTCTCCCCGATTAAGAAGGCAAAACTCTTGTCTGTAATCTGGTTGTCTAATTGTGAGATGATCACACTCGTCATGTTTTTATCTACAGTAAAGTAACCTTTATCATCCACAATCTTCGCCAGTTCATCCGCCCCGGCCCTAGTAGCAGTAGAGATGGAATCCCTACGCAAGGGAGTTTCATCGGTGAAATCCCAATCTACAGACGGGTCAATGGCTCCATAGGTATGAATAAAGTTCCGCCCGTATGCTCCCCTAAAAACTTCCTCAAGGG
>JAKSLC010000194.1 GCA_024401415.1 Bacteroidales bacterium
TAAATGATACAAATGCATAGTTTATTGCGCAGATAAAAAGTTAAAAGAGCCAAACAATACAGTTAATAAGAGTTAATCAACATGATACTACCCGACAGAAATTAACCCATTTTTAGAAAACGAATGCTGCCTCCAAAATGCAATAGCATCATCAAGAGATATAGAGTCAATATCAGATGGAATTACGTTCATTATTTTAAGAATGCGTGCAATAAAATGCTGCGGAGACAATCGCTCTTCTTCTCTAGCATACATAATTGTATATTGACCATTGCCACCATTACGCTTGGCTAGTCTCGCACCATCAAGACCCATCAAAAGAGGAATATGCGCATACTGAGGTTCTTTGTACCCTAACGAGCTTATAATATAGCGTTGAACATGAGCTGAAGGCATCAGATCTACTCCTCTCGTTACAATCGAAACACCTTGCAATGCATCATCTACAGAAACAGCAAGCTGATAAGCCCACATGCCATCAGAACGACGCAATACAGGATCAGAACCCATAGACTCGCGTAGAGAAGCCTTCTGCAAGCCAAAATGAATATCCACAAACTCATCATCAATATCGGGGAGCAACAAACGCACTGAACTTCTTCTACCCTCTTGCTTAAATTGAAAAATTTGCGATGAAGAAAGGATATGACAAGGATTAGCCCTATACTTGGCACTCACATCGCTACTATCTCCCGCCTGTGGGGCTGATGCCACAGCAGACAACTGAGCACGTGTACAAAAACAATTATTCGTCAAGCCAAGACTTCCTAATGCCGTCAAAGCTTCTTCATAAATATGTGTACGTTCAGACTGAACAAAAAAAGGCTCGGAGCAATCCCACTCCAAGCCCAACCAATGTAAATCGTACTTAAGAGCCTCGACATAATCGGGGCGACATCTCTCCTGATCTAAATCTTCAATACGAAGAAGCCATTTTCCTCCTCGAGCACGGACATCAAGCCACGACGCCAAAGCAGCAGCAGCATTACCGTAGTGCATATAACCCGTTGGGGATGGAGCATAACGGCCTACTACCATAGCCGTGATCAGAAAGGATACTTATTGAAATTACCCTCTGTATTACCAGAGAATACCTTGAGACGCTCTTCTGCAGTATAAGGAATAGAACGAAGAGCCTTCAAACTTGGACTATATACCCATACATCATGATCTGGGAAATTATTTGCCAAGTAATATGTGATCTCCTTATAATATGCTACAAGATCCTTTCGAGGTGCCTCCTCGTCTGTTGTTGGAGGACAAGTAATAACCATACCCTCAGCAGTCTGACGAGTAGCTTCCTTAAGAGATTGCTTGATAGAACGCACATCAGGTGTAAGATTCATCATAAGAGCAGCCTGCTTGAAGATATCAAGGCCCTCACTATTAACATCAGAACCTATGATTGTAAGACGCTGATTTGTAATTAGAGCATCAGCCTCATTCTTTACCTTCTGCCACAACTCTGCGTCAAGATTCTGCCACTTTTCAAAGCCGAAAGGCTCTTTGCGATACTTATTAGCTGGAATATTGCGAGCCATCATAGCGGCCTCAATACAGATAGTACCGCATCCACACATTGGATCATACAAAGGCTGATCATCAGTCCAGCCACTCAATTTAACCAACGCAGCCGCCAATACTTCATTTGTCGCTGTAGCAGGCTGACTTGTACGGTAACCGCGACGATTAAGAGTTGTACGAGACGCATCAAGAGAAACCGTAACTTCCTCATCTGTCGCATGGACATTGAGGAGAATATCAAAATTCTTCTCATCTACGGAAGGGCGAGAACCACACTTCTCTGAAATCTGGTCACCTATAGCATCATTAGTCTTCATCGCTAGGAACTTTGAGTTGTTCCACTTCTGAGAGAAAGTAATGTGATCAATAAAAATCAACTGAGAAGGAGCTATGTATTCATTCCAAGGAAAATCATGAACAGCATTATATAGATCCTTGTCTGTATTAGGAGTACACTTAACGACCTCAATAAGAACGCGTAAAGCGAATCGCGAACGATAGCAGATTTTATACATTGTCTCAAGGTCGGCCTCACAAGCCACCGCGCGACGTTCTGCAGCGATATTTGAAGCACCTAACTCTTGAAGCTCATTTGCGAGCAAATCTTCGACGCCATGATGCGTCTTAACGATGAGTTTCATAAATTCCTTTTGGTTGAATAAATCGCTGCAAAGTTAATTCGCATTATGGATAAATCAAGAGTAGTTTTCTAAAAATATGCTAAAAAACAAGAAGGACAGTACGAGAACAGAAAGATAAGGCTCTTAATATGACATACATAACATTTGAAATGTAGCAAAATAATACTACCTTTGCGCCATTATTTAGCAACAAAACAAGATTAATACAAAATAAGAACAAAGACGCACTATGGGACGCGCATTTGAGTACCGTAAGGCCCGTAAGCTGAAGCGCTGGGGCACAATGGCAAAGACATTTACAAAGCTTGCCAAAGAGATTATCATCGCAGTAAAAGCAGCAGGTCCTGACCCACATGCAAACTCTAAGTTGCGTGTGCTTATGCAGAATGCTAAAGCTGCAAGCATGCCTAAAGAGAATGTAGAGCGTGCTATCAAGAAAGCTACATCAAAAGATCAGACAGATTATAAGGAGATGGTATACGAGGGCTATGGTCCTAACGGTATTGCCATTTTGGTTGAAACAGCTACAGACAACCCAACACGTACAGTGGCAAACGTACGTTCATACTTCAACAAGTTTGGCGGTTCACTTGGAACATCAGGTTCAGTAGCGTTTATGTTCGAGCACAAATGCTACTTTAAGGTAAACCAGAAAGACGGTCTTGATCTTGAGGAATTGGAGCTTGAGATGATTGATTACGGAGTAAGCGAAATTTTCGTAGACGACGATAACGTTATCAACATCTATGGAGAGTTCGAGAACTTCGGTCAGATTCAGAAATATCTTGAGGAGAACGAATTTGAGATTGTTTCAGCTGACTTCGAGCGCATTCCTACAGATACAAAGAATCTTACAAAGGACGAGTACGTTGCACTTGGTAAACTTCTCGACAAACTCGAGGAGGACGAGGATGTAAACAACGTATATCACACAATCGGCAACCAAGACGAGTTGATCGACGAGGAGTAATCGTAAGATACACGACATAATTTACCCCCTGTTATTCAGATGAGTAGCAGGGGGTAATATTTTGATACTATTAAATAACAGAAACTATCTAAGTCTATTGAGACTTCTAATGAGAGCCTCGTCGTCAGAAATTTTACGATACGCAAGAATCATTAATACAGCAGATACTATAGGCAAGGCTATAGACCAGTGAATATGCCAATCCATTTCAAGAGTTGATGCTACAATATAATTTGTCGCAGGCAAAAGAATAGCTAAAGCAATAGAAAGAGCAGCCGTAAGAGTAGCCACTCTCATCTGTAACATCCTATTCTTGAAGAGAAACATATCGATAACAGCAAGAACTGTTGTTACGAACAGCACCGCAGCCAACGGGAAAAGATAAGTAATTGTTTCAGGCACACCAGAAGTAACATCAACAACTCTATAGAAAGAGATATTGAAAAGTCCAGTTGGACCTGACAATTGTCCTAAGTCTATAAAAAATAAAGTACCAAGAGCAATAATAGCTGCAAGGATGTAGAGAGATTGTCTTCTTTGAATCATTTT
>JAKSLC010000195.1 GCA_024401415.1 Bacteroidales bacterium
TGTGTCTCTTTTTTGTTGTTCCTCTCAGTTATTATTAGCAACTTTGTCTTTTGAAATTTCGTATAGACAGACATGGACAAATCTAAGCAGACTTTACTGGATCAAAGATACCTGGCAATGGCTCGTATCTGGTCTCAGAATTCATATTGTCAACGTAGGCAGGTGGGCGCTCTTATGGTCAAGAATAAGATGATTATCTCTGACGGTTATAATGGTACACCTTCTGGTTTTGAAAATATCTGCGAAGATGAAAATGGTCAGACAAAGCCTTACGTTCTGCACGCAGAAGCTAATGCAATCTCCAAAATCGCTAAAAGTAATAACAGCTCCGATGGCGCTACTATGTATGTAACAGCATCGCCTTGCGTCGAGTGTGCTAAGCTTATCATACAGGCAGGTATACGCCGCGTTGTATACTCAGAGGAGTATCGCATCACTGATGGTATAGATCTGCTGCGCCGTGCAGGTATAGAGGTAGAGCATGTTGAAGAAGAAATTATTATTAAGTAAGAAGTATAGTCTATGAATAAAAAACTATGGTCACCCATAATTCTCGGTATTGCAGTCATGGCTGGTATATATCTCGGCCGTCTTTCTGTTCCTTCTCCTGATGTCGATGATTATGATGATATTCAGGTAATGCAAATGCCAACTGTTACAAATAAGCTGCAACAGATTCTAGATGCCATAGATTTGTATTATGTGGATAATGTATCTACCGATTCTATCATCGAAAAGGTTATTCCTCGCGTATTGGAAGATCTCGATCCTCATACTACTTATATTCCAGCAGATCTGCTTAATGAAGTGAATAGCGAACTTAAATCTAATTTCGGTGGCGTCGGTATACAGTTCTCTATCATTCAGGATACTATTAATATCGTCTCTGTCGTAAATGGCGGTCCGTCTTCTCATCTCGGGGTCTTGCCTGGTGATAAGATTATTAAGGTGAATGGCCGCGATTTTGTAGGCCCTAGTATATCTAACCAGATGGTTATGGATTCTCTTAGGGGCGATATCGGTACTAAGGTTAGTCTCACTGTGACTAGA
Organism: Bacteroidales bacterium; assembly: GCA_024401415.1. Lineage (GTDB taxonomy): Bacteria > Bacteroidota > Bacteroidia > Bacteroidales > Marinilabiliaceae > W3P20-009. The sequence continues at coordinate 1,051 of JAKSLC010000195.1, forward strand.
AATAAGACTAATATCGATTTCAATATTATTCGTGGCCTCATTCCTCAGTATAGCGTAAATGCTTCTTATATCGTTGGTGATAGCATCGGTTATATCTCTATCGATCGTTTCGCCGAGAATACTTATGAGGAGATGCTTCAAGGTATCGCAAAACTTAAGACTCAGGGTTGCTCTAAGCTGATCGTAGATTTGCGCTCTAATCAGGGTGGCTTACTGGATGTGGTTATTCGTATGTGTAATGAGTTCCTCCATGCAGGTGATCTTATCGTTTATACAGAGGGCGCTCATCAGGTACGTCAGGAGGCTCGAGCAGATGGTAAGGGCGTCTGCCAGGATATGGAAATTGTAACTCTTATCGATGAGTTCTCTGCTTCCGCTAGCGAAATTTTTGCCGGAGCTATGCAGGATAATGATCGTGGTATAGTCGTAGGTAGAAGATCTTTCGGTAAGGGTTTGGTTCAGACTCAACTTCAATTGCCAGATTTCTCTGCTATCCGTCTTACTATTTCTAGATATCATACCCCAAGTGGTAGATGTATTCAAAGACCTTATTCTGATGGTAGAGAGGATTATTATCAGGAGATGGGACGTCGTTTCGCTAATGAGCTGTTCAAGGTCGATAGTACCAAGATGGATTTGTCTCAGAAATTTACTACAAAGAAGGGTCGTACCGTGTTTGGCGGCGGCGGTATAATGCCAGATATCTTTATTCCTCATGATACTACTAAGGCTTCTCCTTTCTTGTATAATTTGCGTGCTAAGACTATTCTGTATACCTACGCCATGGAGTATACCAATAAGCATCGCGATGAGTATAAGGGTATGAATGGCAAGTCTTTAATTGCTAAACTCGAGGAGAAGAGCCTGTGGAATGATATACTTAGATATGCTGCCCAAAAGGGTGTTAAGGCTCCTAGTAGTGTAAGTCCTCTTGAGAAGGATATCATAGAGCAGGATGTTCGTGCCTACATAGCTAAGGATCTGGTGGGTAATGATGCTTTCTATGCTATCCTTAATCGAATGGATCCAACTATTATTAAGGCTGTTGAGGTCTTGAAGAACTGACGTAGATGCACGAGCTGGGGTATTTCGCTCTGTTTGCAACAAGTTTCTTGGCAGCCACCATTCTTCCTTTCTCTTCCGAGGCTATGGTGTCAGCAATGGCTATAGGTGCGTTTAATCCTATGGGTGTGCTGGTCGTTGCTACACTCGGTAATTGGCTGGGTAGTGTAGTTACTTATTTCATGGGGTATGTCGGAAACTGGGATAGAATAGAGCGCTGGCTCAGAATAGATAAATCTAAGACTGATAAGTATCTAAAGTCTGCTAGAAAATACGGGGCCTGGCTCGGACTGGCTGTTTGGGTGCCGGTTGTCGGTGACGTGTTTGCCCTTTGCATGGGGCTGATAAGGTGCAATCCTCTTATTTCTAATTTGTCAATTCTTGTCGGAAAGTTCGTAAGGTACGCGGTATTGATATATTTGATATGTGCCATAAAATAAAACAGGACTGAATCTTTACGATTCAGTCCTTTTTTATTTCTCTAGATAACTCCTAAGTAAGATGATTACTCAGCAAGTGAATCTGTAGTTACGCTAGGTGTAGGGAATGATGGTGTTGTTGTAGTCTGCTGCTGTTGGTTCTTCAACAACATATCTACCTCAGCATTGCTGTTTGATGTAGCATTCTGTGATGGGATAAGAGCTACTGCAACGAAAGAGAACAACATAATAGCTGCTGCAAGTGTCCATGTCGACTTCTCAAGGAAATCTGTAGTCTTGCGAACGCCCATAAGCTGCTGCTGGCTTGCAAATTGCTGTGTGAGGCCACCACCCTTAGAATTCTGTACCAATACTGTGATGATCAAGAATACACAGATCACCATTATTATCCATGTTATTACTGTATACATGTCCTTAAGTTTATATACTTATTTATTTTCTAGTTCATTAATACGAGATGCAAAGTAACTGCTTTTTTCTGGATATTTCAAACCTAATTTGCGGAATATATCAATTGCCTTGTCATATTGTTGCTGTTTTATATAAATTTTGGCTAATGTTTCCGTCAAAATATCATCATTGTCGGTATTGCTTTGTTTCTCTGCAGACTTGGAAACTATAGTTTCTTTCTTCGATGGCTCCTCTTTTGAACGTATCGTATCGGTGTCGCTGTTGTTTAGGAACGATTCGATTAAATCCAGACTGCGGGAACGTGTATTTTGACGTCTGTCGTGTTTCTCCAAAGTGTCACTCTTCGTCTTGGAAACTGCAGTTGATGGTTTCTTGTCCATATAGTCAAGCCAATCTGAAAAGTCGCAGTTGTCATCGGCTGATATGCTTTTTGCTATGTCTTCAATGGAGTATGGTGCGTTGGTAGCCCCAGATGTTAGGTCGTACTCATAGTCTCCTATGCTCCACGATGTGTAGTCTCTATGAATCTCTATCGGTGTCTCCGCAGCGGGTTTCTTAGCATCTTCTTGTACGCTAGTCTCTTTCTCTGTATTTTTCGCATTGTTGCGTATTAGTGCAAATAGAGCATTGCGATTTGATATGCTGACAGCCCCTCTGTGTAGCGCAGTGTCGTAGCT
>JAKSLC010000196.1 GCA_024401415.1 Bacteroidales bacterium
GCATTGAGTTCACAAGAAGTAGTTCGAAAATCTTCAAAAATTCCGCTACATCTTCCCTTCGCCACCACCTCATGCGCCGTTCGTCACCACCTGGGGCGAAAAAATCGCCGTTCGTCAATGAAAACGGCACTTTCGTCAAAAGGTTCGGGATTTTTGTGTGGTGTGAGGCGGTTGGTGTATCTTTGCAGGGTGCTATTGTGCATAGGATGATAATTAAACAATAAATATAAATAACATGAACAGACAATAATACACTACATCAAAGAAGCAGTTCAAAATCTTGGGTTATTGGCACAAACAGATTCTATTGAGGTTCTCGAACCTCAGTCTGTTCGCAATCATATGCGTAACTTTGCAAAGAATATGTATCATCACTACAAAGACGACAAAAAGAAATGAAGAAGGGAATAAATTTCATAGCTATCGACTTTGAAACAGCTAATGGCAAGCGATCTTCTATTTGTGAGGCTGGTATATGTGTAGTAAAGGATGGTGAGATAGTGGAGACAAAATCGTGGTTGGTACAGCCCGAGGATAATCTCTATTCTTATTGGAATGTACAGTGTCACGGCATCGTGCCTGAGGATACAGAGAATGCACCGGAATGGCCTGTGGTATGGAAAGAGCTGCGACAGTATCTGTATGAGGTACCTGTATTGGTGGCACATAATGCAGCATTTGATATTTCTTGTATCCGGAAGGCAAATGAACTATATCATCAGGATGCACCAGAGGCGACTTTCTACTGTACACTTCGTGCTGCTCGTCATGATTACGATTTCGGCACTAATACTCTAGGCTACCTCTGTGAACAATTCAATATTCCAGAAGGGAAACATCACCGCGCAGGGGACGATGCAGAGATGTGTGCGCGCCTCTTTCTCCGTATCATAGAGGATGCTGACGTGAAATCTTTAGAAGAATTGGACTATTGCAATGGAGTGTTGTAATGGACAGCATGTTTAGTGAGTACAGTCTGGAGATAGCAATAAAAAAACAATGGGCGACTAATAACTATTAGTCACCCCATCAGTTTAAATATCATCACTCATTTTATAACTTCACGATACCATTTGGAGTCTTTACGATACCAGAACGGCGAGTCTCTCTGCGTATAGCTTTATTCTTAGCAATGGACTCTTTAGTCTTATATGGTCGCTTATGATCGAGATGCACGACTATGGCAGAATATCTAATCTGTTTTGACTTTATTCCCATATTAGTGAGACGCTCACCGACTTCACGATCCTGACCACCATACTGCATATCCTCATTGTATCCATTTATGGCCAGCATATCTTCTCTCCAGGCAGAAGCGTTACATCCATTATATGTGGCCTTGGTAGGTGTGATGGTGTTCATGAATCGAGCGAACCAATCCTTACCGAACAACTTTGTATTCTTGAAAGAGAGTTTCAAGCCCTGTGCCCTCAGCCATTTCAGAGAGAAAGCGCGTTGAGAAACAACATCATCTTCTGTAAGAGCCAGGCTGATATCCATTGGGAGTTTGAAATATCCACCAGAGAGCATATACCCCTTCTCGGCATAGCGTACGTGAGTCTCTACGAAATCTTGTCTTGGGATACAGTCTTGATCTGTAGTAATAATATAGTCAGCAGTAGCAGCTGCTATGGCTTTATTAAGAATTGTAGATTTCTGGAAGCCATTATCCTCATGCCAAATGTGCTTTATAGGCAAAAGCTGGGCGTATCGTTCTATCAATGTACGAGTCTCCTCACCGGAGCCATCGTCGGCTATAAGGATTTCATCAGCCATGCGAGACTGGTGCATATAGCCCCACAAAGTTTTTTCCAACCAACGTGGGTTGTTGTATGTAGATATAATAACGCCTACTGTAAACATTTGCATTGTGTTTGTGTGGCAAAGGTATAAATATTATTTAATAGTTGAAATCTATTCTGCAGAAGCTCATATATGTTACGTATGATATATATGGTATTTAAACTTCCTGATGAAGTATAATTGACTGACAACAGATACGGAACAGAAGATAAGTGTATTTCGTAATTTTATGACAAATTGTAAATTCTAGCCTCATATTGAAGGGTATTTAGTCTTTTTGAGCGCTATTTTTGAGAATAATTGTTATTTTTGTGCCATAAAAAGAAACAAAAACGAACATGAACAAGATAAAAGCTGCAGTGGTAGGCTATGGTAATATTGGCCGCTACACAATTGAAGCTCTTGAAGCTGCACCAGACTTCGAGATAGCAGGTGTTGTACGTCGTAATGGCGATGCTGACAAACCAGCAGAGTTGGCGAACTACAAAGTTGTTAAGAACATAGAGGAACTTGGCAAAGTAGATGTTGCCATTCTTGCTACACCAACACGTAGCGTTGAGGAGTATGCAAAGAAGATTCTCGCTATGGGTATAAACACTGTAGACAGCTTTGACATACACACATCAATACTTGATCTTCGTCGCAATCTTACACCAGTTGCAAAAGAGCATGGTGCTGTAGCTATTATTTCTGCAGGATGGGATCCAGGTTCTGATTCTATTGTACGTACACTTATGCAGAGCCTTGCCCCAAAGGGCTTATCATACACCAACTTTGGTCCTGGCCGTTCAATGGGTCACTCAGTATGTGTACGCTCTAAGGCAGGCGTTAAGGATGCTCTTTCGATGACAATTCCAGTAGGTGAAGGTATACACCGCCGTATGGTATATGTAGAACTAGAGGATGGTGCTGATTTAGCTGAGGTAACCAAAGCTATCAAGGCAGACCCATATTTTGCAAATGACGAGACACACGTATTTAAGGTAGACAGCGTTGACCAACTCAACGATGTAGGACACGGAGTTAACCTTGTACGCAAGGGTGTTTCTGGCAAGACACACAACCAGCTCTTTGAGTTCAACATGAAGATTAACAACCCTGCTCTTACAGCGCAGGTACTTGTAAATGTTGCACGTGCCTCAATGAAGCAGCAGCCTGGCTGTTATACTATGATTGAGATTCCAGTTATCGATATGCTTCCAGGCGATCGAGAGGAACTCATCGCACATCTCGTATAATCAGGTGTATTTCGATAATAAAAAAAGGATGCCTCCATTTGGAAGCATCCTTTTTCCTTTGTTATGTATAAGTGTTATAACTTCATGCGCTCAGAAAACTCGTGACTAACCGTATTATCCAAACTCTGGCAACACTCAGCAGAGAAAGACTGTGCTGTATGGAGTATAGATTGCCATTGGACATCAGACAAACCGTTCTGAAGATCCTGCTTCTTGATATTATCTCTTATGAGAGAATATATGAAACCGGCATTAAAGTTATCGCCTGCACCAATGGTACTGACAGTCTTTATAGGCTTAATATCCATTCTAACCATTTCGCTGACTGAAGGTTTAAGGATTGTAGGCTGAGGTCCGCATGTATACAACATGATCTTATTCTGTCCTCCGGCATTCAGAGTAGCGTATATCTTGTTATAATCCAACTCATTATATACTATCTGAAAATCCTCATTTGAACCACGGACGATATCTGCATAACTAAAATTCTCTTCTATATTGGGCAATACTCGATC
>JAKSLC010000197.1 GCA_024401415.1 Bacteroidales bacterium
CGGGACATCAAGGGGTGGAAGGTACCGGACTTCGTTGCGGTAGTGGCCGGCATAGTCCTGGGACTGGTGGTTTGCACCCTCTCCCCTTCAACGACCCCTGACAGCTGGTGGTTCCTGTTCATTTGCGGCGCCATAGCAATATGCACTATGATACTTCCGGGAATCTCCGGCAGCTTTATACTGGTAATCCTGGCCTTTGCCTAAGACTTGCAATTTATCGTAACGTTGCAATGCCGCCATACCCATTCCCCACAAAGCATCAGACGCACCCTCAAGATTGCCCATCTCCCTACTCATCTCAAGCGAGGTCCTAAAATGCTTTTCGGCAAGATCAAACATATTATAGTCGAGGTAATTCTGAGCTATATTATAATTGACATTCAAACAACTGTTACTATCACGTATCGACTCAAAACCTGCCAATGCCAAGTGGTAATACTCATCAGCCTTTCCCTTATCCATGCGAACAGAGTATACATTTCCAGCATAGACATAACCCATAGCTTTCATTTTAATATACTCCTCTTCATCACCAGACGATGCAATCAGTTCAAACGAATATTTTAAACAAGCATTGAGATCATGCAACGTAAAAGTACTATAGGCCAACAAATACAAGGAATACAATTCATCTGGCTTGCTGCCAATTCTCTTCGAAAGAGCATACAATTCCTCCGCAATGAGTTTTTCCTCTTCTGCATTATTACTCAAAGTGAGAATACGTTTTAAATCACAGACCTTAGAAATACCATCGGGCTTAGAATCTGCAACAGCTTTAATACTATCTATTTGATGACGTGTAATATCATTTGCATCTTGAGCATAAGATACAAACACATTAAGCAATACTATTGCAGAGAGTAAATATTTAGTGAAAGACATATATCAAGATTTGGTCTTTTAGTTCTTACGAGAGAGAAAGAACATTTGTTCCCATCAATGAAATCAAATGTGGAGTGCTATATACAAACAAAAAATCCTGACAAGAAAACTCATCAGGATCTTGTGATACCGGAGAGGGTCGAACTCCCAATCTTCTGGGCCGTAACCAGAGGCATTATCCATTGTGCTACGGTATCATCTTTGTCGTTTGACGATGCAAAAGTACTACTAATATTTTAATGTACAATAGCTGATGAAGATTTTTTTGATTTTTTTTGCATATCAACGTTCTCAACCGTCAATTATCCCCCCCTAAGGCCAACAAAAAGTTTATGCCAAAATAAAAAAATTGCGACCAACAAGGTATTTGTTTATACCTTTGCTATAAGACAAGCCATATTAGGTTACACATGAACCCATACAAGATATTGATAATAGATGACAACCAGTCTGTACTCCGCACGTTGAAACTTGTTCTTAATGGTGTGTTCAAAACGGTTGTCACTACCCCTAACCCTAAAGTCATACCTATTCATCTACAAGCGGACGATATTGATGTCATATTGCTTGATATGAATTTCGACGCCCGTAAACTCGATGGCGAGGAGGGGCTGTACTGGCTCAACCGTATCAATGAGTCTCCCAACGCTCCTGCCGTAGTGCTGATTACGGCTTTCGGAGATATCGACCTGGCTGTAAAGTGCGTACAGCAGGGTGCTGAGGATTTTATCACGAAACCTTGGGATAATCAGGTCTTAATCCAGAAACTGGAGAGCGCCATCGAAAAGCATAGAGCTAAACAGCGCACTGCGTCTCTTGCCGCCCAAGCTGCTGAATTGTACGATAAAATAGAGGCCGACCAGCAGTTGTCTCTCGAGGATATGGAGAGAAAACATATCCTGGAGGTTGTCAATCAGGAGAATGGCAATCTCGTAAAGGCGGCTGAGCGACTGGATATATCTCGCCAAACTTTGTACAATAAATTGAAGAAATTCGGCACCATCGTATGAAACAGCGTCACTACCATATATATATGCTTTGCGTCGCTCTGTTGCTAGTGGCTTCTGGCGCTCTGTTTGTATATGCTTTATATAATGGTTGGGGATGGGCATCTTTCATAAGTTGCATTCTCATTTGTATCGTGGCTGTCTTCTTCCAATGGCAAGGGGCTTCTTTCATACCTAGCCAAGTAAACTATTTCTTGGGTAGCTTGCGTTACAAAGATGCAACTAGCAGATTTCCTGAGACTAACGACGAGGAGCTGAAACGTATGTACGAGGCCATGAACCATTTCATGCAGACTTATGGCCAGAGCCAGATGGAGATAGAGACTAAGCGTATGTATTACGATCGCATCCTCCGTATCATGACTCACGAGCTGCGCAATAGCATTACCCCTATCATCTCTTTGAGCGAGGATATGAAACAGCGTGCCTATTCTGCCGAGGATACTCGCGAGGCGATTGAGGTAATCAATGATCAATGTACTTATATTAAATCTTTCCTTGATAGCTACTACGAACTGACTCATCTACCTAAGCCGGAGCTGAAGGAGGTCGACGCAAAGGGTCTTCTCTTGCATATCGAGCGTCTCTATTCTGACAAGAATATAGTTGTCCAGTGTACTCAAGGTCTTAAACTTTTTTGCGATGAAAAGCAAATCATCCAGATACTAGTCAATATAGTCAAGAATGCTATCGAGGCACCAGCAACAGCTATTACCGTTACAGGTTCAGCCCCCGAAGGTCACCCTCGCATAACTATCAGCGATAATGGTCCTGGCATACCGCACGACAAACAGGAGGAGATATTCCTACCGTTCTATACCTCAAAATCTACAGGCTCAGGCATAGGCCTTGCTCTAAGCCGCCAGATAATGTCCCTACACAAGGGTACTCTCACCTGCAGCTCTAATGAACTCGGTGGCGCCGTATTCATATTGCAGTTCTGATAATATCATAAAAAATCCCGTATCTAACTCTACGCTAGAATACGGGATATCAATTTCTACACCTTCTGCTGCCCTACTCTGCCTTTACCACACTAGCCACATTTACCCTAACTGCTTTTTCAAGATGGTAAACAAGTGTCAGTATAGTTATCAGAAGTATTATACCTAATGCTTCTAAATATATTAACGGCGTGAGCGGCGCACTCTCTATAAACGACTCTGTATAGTTATGAACAAAGAGATACGTTACTGGTATACTAAGCACAAAGGCTACCAGCATCACATACATATACTTTTTCCCTAATAGCAGGTATAGGTCCTTGCGATGCGCACCATTGGCTTTGCGTATAGCTACTTCACGATAACGCTGACGTACATCAAAGAGCGATAATCCAAGCAACCCTAAACAACAGATAACAACGGCAATAGATGAGAATAATCTATATACATCTGCCATCACCTTATCTGACTTGTACTGCTCTTCAACCTTATCTGAGAGCCAACGAGTCTTTAGATTCTGATTAGGACAAATCTCTTCTTGTAGTTTTACTATATATGAATATAGCGCCTCTTTATTTTCTGGTCGGAAACGGATAGCTATGTAGCTGTCATCGTACCACCCTCTGCCTTGTCCTTTTTCTTCATCGTCCAAAATATAAACCGTTGCCGAGGCTCCCATTGTACGGTGTCCAGACTAATGGTCACCAAC
>JAKSLC010000198.1 GCA_024401415.1 Bacteroidales bacterium
AAGTTTTTCCATTAACAAATGTCCTCGCCCCCACACCCCTATACAATAGTAACTCCAAACCATCTCCCCCTCCCTTTGGGGGAGGGGGCAGGGGGGTGAGGCCCCTTTTTTACTTCAAATCCGTAATTTTAGAGAAGTCCTGATCTCCATAGTCAAGGTTCTCTCCTGCCATACCCCATATAAAGGTATAGTTCGATGTACCTGCTGCAGCATGGATCGACCATGATGGTGAGAGTACGGCCTGCTCGTTCTGCATCCAGATGTGTCGTGTCTCATCAACAGGACCCATGAAGTGACATACCGACTGGTCTGCTGGTACCTCAAAGTAGAAGTATGCCTCCATTCTGCGGTTGTGTACGTGCGCTGGCATGGTGTTCCATACACTGCCTGGCTTGAGTTCTGTCATGCCCATCTGGAGCTGACATGTCTCTACTACCGAGTTGATGATCATTCGGTTTATCTGACGGTGGTTGGAACCCTCAAGCGAACCAAGTACCAATACGTCTGCTTCGTTCTTCGTTACTTTCTTCGATGGGAACTCTTTATGCGCAGGAGCTGAATTGATGTATAGCTTTGCTGGCTTGTGTGCATCAACACTCTTGAATGTAACCTCTTTCTTGCCACGGCCTATGTAAAGCATCTCTTTGTAGCCGAGCTCAAATTTCTCTCCGTCTGCTGTGATGATAGCGTCGCCACCAACGTTGATTATACCAAGCTCTCTTCTCTGGAGAAAATAATCTGCCTTCAAGTCAGAAACATTTGCCTCGTTTAAGTTCATCTCTCTCCATGCTGGCATGATACCTCCAACTATGTAGCGGTCGTAAAGAGAATATACCATGCAGATGTCATCTGCTTTGAACAGATCCTCAATCAGAAACTCTTTACGCAAACGCGCAGTATCATAATGTTTAGCATCTTCTGGATGTGATGCATATCTCAACTCGTAAATCATATATCGTATATTTTTTTATTCAAATAACTCAATTTCAATTGTCGGTAAACTCCCTATGTAGCAGCTTCAAGCAGGCTTCCCCTTGTAGGAAGTAGGGTAGTGTTTACCTTTTCGCACTGCCTCTAACTATAAGTTTCATAGGTACCACTATCTTTCTAGGTGTAGTTACCTTCTCTTCACGCATAGCTAAAAAGGCTTCGGCTGCCTGAATTCCCATTTCTCTGGCATTTTGCTCTACACTAGTGAGGGATGGGTTTATTAGCTCGGCAAATATCTCATTGGCAGTTCCCACTACTCCAAAGTCCTCAGGTATGCGTATGTTATTGTGTCTAGCGTACTCCATTACGCCAAGTGCTGCATAGTCTCCTGCACAATAAAGAGCATCACATTTTTGCTCTAAGGCTTTAGCCATATTGTAAAATCCCTTGTCTCGTGAGATGCTATGGTCAAAAACAATACTTTCGTCAAATTCCAGACCTGCTTCTTCAAGGGCTTTCCTATATCCGGCTAATCTGTCTGCATATACGTTGGCATTGAATTCTCCTCCTAGATGGCCAATTCGCTTGTAGCCGTTTTCTATCATGTGTTTCGTCGCAGCATAGGCTCCGGCAAAGTTGTCATTCACAACACACGCTCCCGCTAGATCTTCAAATGCACGGTCAAATTGCACTAGTACCACTCCGTTGCTCGATACTCTTTGTAGTAGCTCTGGACTCGTTGTCTCAAGGGAGTGACTTACTATCATTCCCGCTACCTGGTTCCTTAAAAGGTTGCGTATGACTCGTGTCTCATCTTCTTTCCTGTCGTGTGTCTGGCATACTACTAGGTTATAGCCAGCAGGGTTTAGTACAGATTCTGCTCCGCTGATAACGTTGCTGAAAAATAAACGGTTGATAAGTGGTACTACTATACCTACTGTGTCAGTAATGCCTTTGCGAAGTGAAGAGGCTACTTGGTTACAGTTGTATCCCAATTCTACAGCTTTCTTGAATACAAGGTCTTTTGTCTCCTGACCTACACGGCCTTGCCCCGTTAATGCCCTCGAAACTGTAGAAGGGTGGAGGTTTAACTCTCTCGCTATGTCAACTATAGTTGGTCTGATTTGCATGATGTATTATGCTTTTCTGTTTTCTTGTCGGCACAAAAATACAAACGTTTGCGCAACTAGCAAATATTTTACCCATTTTTTTTAGGCGAATCTCTCTTTTGTAGATTTTTTTCTGATATATTTTATTTTGATTTTGTCTCGCTTTATTTACCTTAATTTTCTTTTGCCGTATTCTCTTTCTGTTCTTGCGCTGTGCTCGCTTAATCCTTGTACTCTATTGCAGTATACGTTGGTTTATAAGTAATTCTTAAATTATATAATGTCCTGTTCGTATATCTTTCTTTTCGTCATGTGTCTGTAATGTTATTGAATTTATAAGACTTTGTTGTTGTTTTGAGTATGTTGCATTTTTGTTTAGTGCGCAATTTTTTTTGTCTTTCTCTTGCACAGTTCAAAAAAAGGCTCTACTTTCGCCTCTCGATATGGCAAACGTTTGCGCATATCGAGGTACAAACGTTAAGAAATAATAGATATACATATATATGGCAAATTCGTTTATTCATCCTGATTTCATTCTCACTAATGAAACAGCTCGCAAGCTCTACCACGAGCATGCAGAGGGTCTTCCTATTATAGACTATCACTGCCACCTTATTCCTAAAATGGTCGCAGACGACCATAAGTTCAAGTCTATTACAGAGATTTGGTTGGGTGGCGACCACTATAAGTGGCGCGCTATGCGTTCTAATGGCGTAGCAGAGAAGTTCTGCACAGGAGCCGACACTTCAGATTGGGAGAAATTCGAAAAGTGGGCAGAGACTGTTCCTTATACTTTCCGTAACCCTCTCTACCATTGGACTCACCTCGAGCTTAAGACTGCCTTCGGTATCGATAAGCTCCTTAACCCTAAGACTGCTCGCGAGATTTTTGATGAGTGTAACGATAAACTCCAGAATGACCCTAATTATACAGCACGCGGTTTCATGCGTCGCTACAAGGTGGAGACAGTATGTACTACCGACGATCCTGTAGATTCTCTCGAGTACCATAAGCAGGTGCGCGAGTCTGGCTTCGAGGTGAAGATGCTCCCAACTTGGCGCCCTGATAAGGCTATGGCTGTTGAGGTAGCTGCCGATTTCCGCGCTTATGTAGAGAAACTGGCCGAGGTTTCTGGCGTGAATATCTCTAAGTTCTCTGATATGGTGGATGCTCTCAAGAAGCGCCAGGATTTCTTCGAGTCTATGGGCTGTAAGCTATCCGACCACGGTATCGAGGAGTTCTCTGCTGAGGATTATACCGACGCTGAGATCAACGCAATATTCAATAAGGTATATGGCGGTACAGAACTTTCTAAGGAGGAGATTCTTAAGTTCAAGTCTGCTATGATGATCATCTTCGCTGAGATGGATTACGATAAGGGCTGGACTCAGCAGTTCCACTACGGCGCTATCCGTAACAATAATACTAAGATGATCAAGCTCCTCGGCCCTGATACTGGTTTCGATACTATCGGCAAGTTCAATACAACTACGGA
>JAKSLC010000199.1 GCA_024401415.1 Bacteroidales bacterium
CATCACCCATTCTATGAGAAATTCATCCTCGAGGTACAAGACAACTGGCTTAACGGCGAGGTATACAATGTGACATTGGAAGATTTGATGCGCATAACAGACAATGCTCTCAAGACAGGATTCTCTATCGCATGGGGCTCGGATGTATCAGAAGCAGGTTTCTCATACAACAATGGTGTAGCCATTGTTCCTGAGACAAACGTAGACAACCTTGAGGGTACAGAACTTTCACGTTGGCAGAAACTTTCAAGGAATGACCGTCAGCAGTATGGACTAAAGTCTCCAGTTAAAGAAAAAGTTATCACGCAAGAGATGCGCCAAGAGGCTTTCGACAACTACGAGACAACAGATGACCATGGTATGCACATCGTAGGTATGGCTACAGACCAGAATGGTACTGAGTACTACATCGTAAAGAACTCTTGGAATGTCGGCAACCCATACAAGGGTTACCTCTACGTTTCTAAGGCGTTTTATGCATACAAGACTATGGATATCATGATCCATAAGAATGCCGTTCCTTCTGACCTCAAGAAGAAATTAGGCATAAAATAAAAAACAACATATAACTGGACTTCATTAGTATTCGCCTAATGAAGTCCTTTTATTTTAATACATATTTCAAATGGAAATAAAGCCAAAATACGGTTTTGACAAGGTTCACTTCGGTCTTACTATAGCGCAAGCTAAGGCTATATTAGGTGAACCAGAAGAGGTAGATGCCGATCAGAACTTCTCTGAGGAGCCAGATGACCTCACTACGGTATTGTATTATGACGGCTATTCTCTCTCTTTTGACAAAAAGGTAGGTTATCGTCTAACAGAGATGCCCTTTGAAGATGAGAGTTTCAAGCTTGGCAAGATTGCTGTTGGCATGGCAGAAGAGAAAGTAGTAGAGCTAGCAGAAGGCATGGACCTTGGAGACTGGGAAGATCCTTTCGTTGATGACGACTCTAATGACCCTGATTTTGCAGATACTACAGGCTATGCATTTGAGGATTCTTGCCTCTCGTTGTTATGCACAGCAGGCAATCTGACAGAGATTGAGATATACGTTCCACTAGATGAGAACGACCAGCCTGTATGGCCTGATGTTAAATAAAAACGCGTTAACATTAAAACAATATACAACAAAATGAAAAAAACTATAAAGTCATTGCTTCTATGTGGCCTTGTAGCCCTCGCTAGTAATGCTTATGCGCAAGTTACTATTCCAACTGCTAGTGGAGATTTGAAATTGCGTATTATGGGTCGTACCAATCTTGACGCAGGCATCTTCGTAGGAGAAGATGGCAACGACCGCGATGGTGTAGCTATGAATGATACCCGACTAGGTGTTCAGGCAAATTTCGACGAGAATTATGCAGCAAAGATTGAGATCTGCTTTTCAGATAAGGCTATCTCATTCCGCGACCTTTGGGTAAGCTACAATCTCGACACAAATAAGACTCTTAAGTTTGGTAACTTCTTCATGCCTTACGGCTCGAAGATTCTTGGTCTTGCATATAAGTTTGTAGAGGATGCACCAGTAGACTACACATTCTGTCCTTCTCGTAAGGTAGGTTTTGCATACGAGTACTCATCAGACTTCATGAATATTACTGCAGGACTCTTCTCTGACGGCAATGTAGATGCCCGCGGCACAAACAAGGGTTATAACATCTCAGCAAAAACTGTAGTACGTCCAGTACTTACAGAGGAGAAGGTTCTCCACTTTGGTGCTGCTCCATTATTTACCAAGTCGCACAATGCGATATCTATCAAAGGCATAGCTCCTGTAACATTCGCTACCCCACAACAAACTGTAGTTTCTTCAGCTGCTATGGATGCAAAAAGTCAATTCCGCTATGAGGTTGAAGCATTGTACATCAACAAGCGTTTCTTGTGGGAGACACACTTCATGGGAACAAAGATTGATCTCTATGGTGCAGAAAACTACAAGGCAATGGGTGTTTTCACACAGATGTCATGGCACCTCATCGGTACACAGCAAAAGTACAACAAGAAGACAGGACTCGTTGCAAATGCTGCGCCTAAGACACTTGAACTTCTTATGCGTGCTGACTACTTGGACCTTGTAGGTGTAAAGCATGGAACTACCGATGGCGAGCAGCTTGATCTTACACTTGGTCTTAACTACTTCTTCAGCAAGTACTTAAACTTCAAGTTCAACTACGTCTACGCTGCCAAGAAGAATGCAGATCACTTCAACGCTATTCAAGGTCGTTTGCAGTTCTCATTCTAATCCAGAGATAGAATATAATAAACAATATAAGGATGCATTTTCATGCATCCTTTTTTGTATCCATCTGTATTTCAAATATTTAAATAAAACTCAACTTGTTAATACACCTATACGAACCCTATACTACTCCTATACTACTCCTATGCTACACCTATACTAGACCTATAGATTAGAAAAAGTATTTAGATTTATCCATGATAGCCACTTGCTGCAAACAACCATAGTAAGACAAAAATGGAAACCAACCAACAGACGTATCAATGACAAATGTGCAACTTTTCTTTGGCTCACTTGGAGCTACTATAAGTCTATTCCTTTTAATAGATAGATGCAACTATCTATTGACCCTTTAGCAGAGGCATTTACAGAGAGAAATAATGAAATGAAAAAATATGACGTACTTCATGTTGACAGTTTCCTTACGAAAAAAAGCCTGCTAAGAAGCAGGCTTATATATATACTTATGTATACTAGGTATTACAACTCAAGGTCGATATCGAACTTCTCAACCCAAGGCAGACCCTGCTCACCAAGACGAGCGAGGAATGGATCTGGATCGAAATCCTCTACGTTCCATACGCCTGGCTTACGCCACAGGCCACGCAAGAACATCTCCGCACCGAGAGCTGCTGGCACGCCTGTAGTATAGCTTACAGCCTGTGTTCCAGTCTCCTTGAATGCTGCCTCGTGAGAGCAGTTGTTGTAGATATAATATGTACGCTCCTTGCCATCCTTGACACCTCTGATACGACAACCGATAGAAGTCTCACCCTCATAGTTCTCGCCCAAATCCTGTGGATTAGGCAATACAGCCTTGAGGAACTGCAATGGAACAATCTTAACCTTCTCTGTACCTGTGCCATCAGCTTTTTCAGCCTCGTAAACAACCTCATCGATACGAGACATGCCGATATTTTGGATTACGTCGAGATAAGTGAGATACTGCTGACCGAAAGTCATCCAGAAACGAGCCTGCTTGATTGAAGGGAAATTCTTTGCAAGAGACTCGAGCTCCTCATGATACATTAGGTAGCTCTCTCTTGGGCCGATATTAGGATATGTCAGTGCCTTGTGGATTTCGAGAGCACCTGTCTGTACCCACTTACCGTCCTTATAGTAGCGACCCTTCTGAGTAATCTCACGGATATTAATCTCTGGGTTAAAGTTTGTAGCGAATGCCTTGTGATGGTTGCCAGCGTTACAATCGACAATATCGAGATAATGAATCTCGTCGAAGTGATGTTTAGCAGCATAAGCTGTAAATACACCAGAGACGCCTGGG
>JAKSLC010000002.1 GCA_024401415.1 Bacteroidales bacterium
GCACAAGACGGAATCCCTTGCCTCTCGCTTTGTATATTTGCATCGTTTTCGTCGTACTGTTAATCTGTTTTGTAACAAATTGAACTGTATTTACGTCTAATTTGTTTAGTAGTATTTCGCAAGAATATTGTTATATTTGCGGTTTAGTAGTCTCCGTTTATTTTAGAATAACATTAGTATACAAATGATATCTTTTATTGATGAAAATCAGTACCCTTATAAGGTTGCTGATATTAATTTGGCCGCTTTCGGTCGAGAGGAAATTAGTATCTCTGAACTAGAGATGCCTGGCCTTATGGAACTTCGTAAACGTTATGCTGATAAGAAACCTCTCGAGAGCGCACGTATTACTGGTTCCCTTCACATGACAGCTCAGACTGCTATTCTCATCGTGACTCTTATCGCTCTCGGTTCTGATGTGCGTTGGTGTTCTTGTAATATATATTCTACTCAGGATCACGCCGCAGCTGCTATAGCAAAGGCAGGTGTCCCTGTTTTCGCTTGGAAGGGTGAGTCTCTTGCTGAATACTGGTGGTGCACAAAGATGGCGCTTGACTTCGGTAATGGTCTCGGTCCTAACCTTATCGTTGATGATGGTGGTGATGCGACTCTTCTTATTCATAAGGGTGTAGAGGCTCAGAAGGATCCTTCTATCCTTGAGAAGGATTACTCTGATTGTGGCGAGGATTTCCAAGAGTTGATAGAACTTCTTCGTATGATGCAGGGTCATATCAACTGGGATAAGATAGCTGCTGACGTTAAGGGTGTTTCTGAAGAGACAACAACTGGCGTTCATCGTCTATATCAAATGATGGAGAAGGGTGAACTCCTTTTCCCAGCTATTAATGTAAATGACTCAGTCACTAAGTCTAAGTTTGATAATCTATATGGTTGTCGAGAGTCTCTCGCAGATGGTATCAAGCGTGGTACTGATGTAATGGTTGCAGGTAAGGTTGCTGTTGTTTGCGGTTATGGTGATGTAGGTAAGGGTTGCGCACAGTCTATGCGCGGTTTCGGTGCTCGCGTTATCGTAACTGAGATCGACCCAATCTGTGCTCTTCAGGCAGCAATGGAGGGTTATGAAGTTAAAACTGTAGATGATGTTGTAGAGTTCGGAGATATCTTCGTTACTTGTACAGGTAACTGTGATATTATCACTGCAGAGCATATGTCTAAGATGAAGGATCAGGCTATCGTATGTAATATCGGTCACTTCGATAATGAAATACAAGTAGCTCGCCTTGAGCAGTGGCCTGGTATTAAGGAGGTGAATGTTAAGCCTCAGGTAGATAAATTTGTCTTCCCTGATGGTCACTGTATCATTCTTCTTAGCCGTGGTCGTCTGGTAAATCTTGGAAACGCTACAGGACATCCTTCTTTCGTGATGTCTAACTCTTTCACAAATCAGACTTTAGCTCAACTTGAGTTGTGGCAGAATAAATACGAGGTAGGTGTATACCGTTTGCCTAAACATCTTGATGAAGAGGTTGCTCGTTTGCATCTTGCTAAGTTGGGTGTTCATCTAACAGAGTTGACGAAGAAGCAGGCTGATTATATAGGCGTGAAAGTTGAAGGCCCATATAAGACGGACTTCTACAGATACTAATATTTATCAATTATAACCTTACCTTATTTTACTTTCTTTGCTATGGATTTGAGATTTTATAGAGTACACCATATTAAGTATTCAATCGCGATACTTGTGGCGTTGGTCTCTAGTATTTCATGCTTGTTGATCATGCTATCGTCTATAGTGATATCTAGAATTTCTATAATGGACGAGGTGGCCAAGGCTTTGCTTGTTGATGCAGAAATTTTAGTACAGGAGGTAAATGAATTTCAGGGTATGCAGCACTCTCAGGTTTCTGCTGTTGCAAATTCTGCCTTTTCTGATTTAGACAATCTCGATGATATAAATAGTCCTCGTCTAATAGGATTGTTGAATAATCTCAAACTTGTAGCTGAGAGCGATGAGCATATTTCTCATTATGTGGTGATAAACCTGAAGGGAGAGGGTAGGTCTTCAAAGGGAAGTGTTGCCGATTATAACGACCGTCAGTATTTTAAGAGCATTATTGAAAAGGGTTCTGCTATTCCTGAACGTGTTACAAGTAGAACAACAGGCGCTCAGACAATAATGTATGCTAAGCCTATCATTAATTCCAAAGGTAAAACTATAGGTGTACTTGCCTCAGGTATAGATAATTTGGTGTTCTGTAAAATGATGAACAATGTTCATATAGGTTCAGAAACGCCATTTATTGTTAAGAGGGATGGAGAGTTAATCTCTTATAAGGATATGTCTTTGGTTGAAGCTGGTTTTAATGTTTTGTCTGAAGGTCAACCTGAATTCTTTAAAGTTGCTTGTGCTGCAACCGAGCCGGATTATGCAATATATGAAGTCAATGACGTTGACGCTGATGGGGCTCCGATTGTACGTTCTTTTATGGCTGGCTATTGCCCTGTAGAAGGTACCCCTTGGATAGTTATTGCTCCTATGGATCAGTCCGAAGCAAATAATATATCTTCGATGGGGCGCTATGTAATACTTCTTGGTTTGGTCCTTATTATTGTTGCCTCTTTGATAGGTATATATATAGGAAAGAAGATTGGTGCACCTATAGTTTCAGCCGAGAAGATTCTAACCCAAATGGAGAAGGGTGTAATAAATGAGAATGTTCTTTCAGACAAGCAATGGTTCGTGATGACCGAAAGACCGGATGAGTTAGGTAAATTAGGAAGAAGCGTTAGAAAACTGATATTTAAGTTGAAGGATGTATTGGGTGATATACAAACATCTTCCGAACAGCTAACCGTTAATGCAGGTCAGATTAGTTCTTCAAGTCAAAGCGTATCAGATGGTGTGAATCAGCAGGCGAATATGACTGATAATGTTTCTTCTACCATGGAGGAGATAAGCGGTGTTATTCGTTTGAATGCTGAAAATTCTCAAGAAACACTTAATTTGGCCAAGAGTTGTGTAGCACAAGGTAGAGAGGGCTTGGATGCTGTAGTTCGAACACAGAACTTCATGCACGAAATAGAAGAGAAGATTGAGGTAATTAACTCTATTGCTGAGCAGACAAATATCTTGTCTCTTAATGCTAGTATCGAGGCTGCTCGTGCGGGCGCCGCTGGTAAGGGCTTCGCCGTCGTCGCTAATGAGGTGCGTAATCTTGCCCAGATGACGCAAGATGCTGCTAATGATATTGTTGGTCTTGTTGAGAATACAACAAAGGCGTCAGATATCAGTGAGTCCAAGATTAAATCATTGCTCGAAGAGATTGAAAAGACAGATAAGCTTGTTCAAATGATCAGTAATGCGAGTGTAGAGCAAGATGCTGGTTCTCGTAATGTTACTTCTTCTATGGAACGTATGAATATTGTAACACAGCAAAATGCTGCATCAGCAGAGGAGTTAAGTTCAATGGCACAAGAACTAGCTTCTTTGGCGTCGATGTTACAGTCTGCTATTAAATTCTTTAAATTTTAGGGTAGATTGTTTGGATTTGTCGGAATTAGTCGTAATTTTGTAATCGAAAGTAATTCAAAGGTCATAATAATGAATAAATTATCTCTCATATGGTGGCGTTGGCAACTTTCTTCCAGTCTTCGGAGGTAAGCGATAGCCTGTTGCTTATAAGAGAATTAGAATACAACAAGCCTTGTCGATAACTCCGACGAGGCTTTTTTTGTGTGGGTAACACGCAAAATCACAAATAGATAATAAAATATAAAAGAAATATGACACAGATTCACGCACATGTAACGCAGGTCCCTGCCCAGATATCTGATGTGGTTACACCTGTTTCTGCCTACTTGAAGCTTCGTGATGTCTATCCAAACACCGCGTTGCTAGAGAGTGCCGACTATCATGCATACGCTTATGCAATGTCTTTCGTCTGCTTCGACCCAATTTCGGAGTTCGTCGTGGAGGGTAATAAGATGAAGGTTCTTACTGATAATATGGTCACTACCACTAAGGACATTACGTCAGTAGGTGAGGCAGTCAAGGAGTTGGATAATTATATTTCTTCTTTTGAAGTAAAGAGTGATGGTCCTGAAGCTCAGTTTAATGGCGTATTCGGTTATACTGGTTATGACGCAGTTCAGCATTTCGATTCTTTGAAGTTGCAGGATAAGTCTGATAAGCCTTATTCTGTTCCTGATATCAGATATACAGCATTCCGCAAGATATTGGCATTCTCTCACTTCTCTCATCGTATGTTCCTTATCGAGAATCTTCGTGATGGTGAGCAGTCTGAAGCAGAGCGTCTTTTTGATTTCTTCCACAACCCTGTGATTGCTCAGTTTACGTTCAAACCATTAGACGATGAAAAATCAAATGTGACCGACGAGGAGTATAAGCAGATGGTAACTAAAGGCAAGGAGCATTGCTACAGAGGTGATGTTTTCCAAATAGTACTAAGCCGTCAGTTCTCTCGTGGTTTTGAGGGTGATGAGTTCAATGTATATCGTGCACTCCGTCATGTGAATCCTTCTCCATACATGTTCTTCTTCGATTATGGTACATATAAGATTTTTGGTTCTTCGCCTGAGACAGAACTTGTGATAAAGAAGGGCATAGCAGAGATTAATCCTATTGCAGGTACTTTCCGTCGTACGGGAGACGAAGCAAAGGATAAGGAGTTGGCAGAGCTGCTCAAGGTGGATCCTAAAGAGTCTGCAGAGCATGTAATGTTGGTAGATTTGGCTCGAAACGACCTTAGCCGTCATTGTGAGAACGTGAAGGTGAATAATTTCAAGGAGATTCAGTTCTATTCTCACGTACTTCACATGGTATCAAACGTAAGCGGACGCTTAGTAGATGGTGCGACTTCTTCTGAGCTTATGGCTGCTACTTTCCCTGCTGGTACGTTGAGTGGTGCTCCGAAGTATAAAGCTATGCAGTTGATTGACAGCATTGAGAATCAGCCTCGTGGCATTTATGGCGGTTGTATCGGTATCATGCGTTTTGACCGTGACTTCGATCAGGCAATAATGATTCGTACATTCCTCTCTAAAGGCAATAGACTCTACTATCAGGCAGGTGCAGGCGTAGTCGCAAAGAGTGTCGAGGAGAACGAATTGCAGGAGGTAAATAATAAATTAGGAGCGCTCACTAAGGCTCTTGAGATTGCTAGGGACTTTTAATTCAGATGACAATGGCAAACGATAATAAGAAACTCAGAGTCTTGGTGCTCGATAACTATGACTCATTTGTATATAACCTTGTTCATTATCTTAAGGAGGTTGTGGGGGAAAATGGTATAGTAGATGTATATCGTAATGATGAGATTTCAATAGCAGATGTCGCAAAGTACGACAAGATACTCCTATCTCCTGGTCCTGGTATTCCAGATGAGGCTGGTATCCTCAAGGAACTTATCAAGACGTATGGCGCCACAAAGAGTATTCTCGGTGTGTGCCTCGGTTGTCAGGCTATTGCAGAGGTATATGGCGGTCAGATTATAAATATGAAAGAGGTATACCATGGTGTGGCTCTTGATACTCTCACGACTGAGAAGGATGAGTATCTGTTTGCAAATCTTCCATTTATCTTCAAATCTGGTCGTTACCATTCATGGGTAGTAGATGCCAAGTCTTTGCCAGATTGCCTGACCATTATCTCTCGTGATCTCGATACAGGTATGGTAATGGGTGTACGACATAATGAGTACGACGTACGTGGCGTGCAGTTCCACCCTGAGTCGGTTCTCACAGAGGGCGGCATGCAGATGATAAGAAACTGGATTGAAAAATAGTCTCACATACACACACGAACACAATGAAAGCAATATTAAATCATATAGCTGAGTATAAGATGCTCACCCGTCAGCAAGCGCATGACGTATTGATGGGCATTGCGCAGGGTAAGTATAACAATAGTCAAGTAGCTGCCTTTTTGGGTTGCTATACAATGCGCCCTGCAATGGTTGATGAGCTTATAGGATTTCAAGATGCACTTCTTGAGTGCTGTAATAGAATTGATTTGACAGAATTCAACTGTATGGACCTTGTCGGTACAGGAGGTGACTGCAAGAACACGTTCAATATATCAACATTGTCCACATTTGTCTTGGTAGGTGCTGGTATTAAGGTTTCAAAACATGGAAACTATGGCGTATCTTCTGGTTGCGGATCTAGCAACGTACTTGAGTCTTTGGGCTATAAGTTTACAGCCGATCAGGATGAACTGAAACGCCAGATAGATAAGGCAGGTATCTGTTTCCTCCATGCACCATTGTTCAATCCTGGTATGAAGGCTATTGCCCCTTTCCGTAAGGAGCTTGGTGTGAAGACATTTTTCAATATCCTTGGTCCACTTGTGAATCCTTCATTCCCAAAGAACCAGATGTCTGGCGTATTCAATCTGGAGACTCTCCGTCTATATAATTACATTTTCCAGAAGTCGGGCAAGAAATACTGTGTTCTCTACGCTCTTGATGGTTATGATGAGATTTCCCTAACAGGAGGCTGTAAGCTCATTACTAATGAAGGCGAACGTGTGGTCTACCCAGAAGATATGGGCTTCCGTACGGTGAAACCAGAGGAGATTACTGGTGGAAATACAGTAGAAGAGGCCAAGGAGGTATTCTTGAAGATTATTTCTGGACAGGGTACTGAGGCTCAGAGAAGTGTGGTTCTTGCTAACTCTGCGTGGGGTATTAAGACATTCTATCCTGAGTTGTCTTTTGAGGAGGCAAAGGCAAAGGCTATAGAATCGCTTGATGGTGGTAAAGCGTTGGAAGTATTGAAGAAACTTGTAGGCTAAAATGAACTATCTCGAGAAGATAATAGCTTCTAAAAAGGAGGAGTTGGTAGATGAGAAGCTTCATCGCTCTCTATCAGACCTTAAGTCAATGGCAGCTGATGCCAGACCTACTCTTCCATTCGCAAAGTCTATCCGTGAACGTAACGGCATTATTGCCGAATTTAAGCGCAAGAGTCCATCAAAAGGACTCATACACCAGACGGAGATATTTCCTCGTAATGTGGTTCCATATTACGAGGAGGCTGGCGTTTCAGCAGTGTCCGTTCTTACCAATAAGCAGTGGTTCGGTGGAGAATTGTCTGATTTACAGGAGGCATCTTCATGTCTCGGCATTCCTGCACTTCGTAAGGAGTTTATAGTAGATCCGTATCAAGTGTATGAGGCTCGTGCATTTGGTGCTTCTGCTATGCTACTTATCGCAGCAGTTCTTGATGTGCATGAGGCAGAGGATTTGGCGGGACTGGCAAAAGAACTTGGTCTTGAGGTGTTGATGGAACTTCATGGTGAGGATGAATTCGGATATATGGTTGATGGTGTTACCGTGGCAGGTATCAACAATCGTAACCTCAAGACATTTGAGGTAGATCTTAACCATTCCATAAAGATGGCGAACATGTTGCCGGCGGAGTTGCCAATAATCTCTGAGAGTGGTATCCGTACTATTGATGATATGCTGAAACTGAGATCAGAAGGTGGCTTTGACGGATTCCTTATCGGAGAAAACTTCATGCGTGAGGTTAATCCTGGTAAGGCGTGTATTGATTTTTGCAAGAGATATCACGATTCTTTATAGAACATACGTTGATAGAGGTGGAAGCGGTATGACGGCAACTCGTCATACCGCTTTTTCTTTGTATCTTTGTGGCGAAATAATCATTAAGATGAAAGAGAACGATTCCAGAGAGCTATTCGCTGCTAAGTGTCAGTTGGAAGATGCCCCTATAATACTTTGTGACAGTTTTAAGACTCCAGAGAATATTGGTAGTATTATCCGATTGGCAGCTAATGTTGGTTGTGCAAAAGTTATAAGCATCGGTGGTGGTACATATAAGTCGTGGCGTGTCAAGCGAACTGCTTGCATGGCTATAGATTATGTGAAACTAATGGAACTGGAAACGGAAGATTTTGTTAATCGTATTTCAGAAATTATCCCAGAAGGATATGTAATGACAGCGGTAGAGACAAGTCCGACGGCAACAAATATCTACAAGACGAACCTGCCTCGTAAGGCTGTTCTGGTTTTGGGTAGTGAGATAAATGGTGTATGCGAGGAAGTGCTGAAACTCTGTCCAGTTCAAGTGTACATTCCTATGACAGGTCCAGCTACATCTATGAATGTAGCGACAGCTGCATCAGTGGCAATTTTCGAGTGGCAGAGACAAGCTTTATTTTCAGAATAACTAATAATTATAATCTGCCATCAACAATATCTCTTGGCAGAGTACTGCAGACATCATAAACTACGGCTTTCTCTGCGAGAAGAGATGGAATGTCTATAGACTTGAAGTCGTTATGAGCTACGGCGTGTATCACGGCATCGTACTTGATGTTGGTAGGTAAGGCAGAATAGATCTCTATTCCATATTCATTCTTGACGTTCTCTTGAGAGACCCAAGGGTCGTATATCGTGATATTGTTGGTATATTCCTTTAATAAGTGGTATATGTCCACCACTTTTGAATTACGGATATCAGGGCAATTGCCCTTGAAAGCAATACCTAATATAAGAATATTGGCATCCTTTATTAGGATGCCTTTTTTGTTCATACACTGTATGGTTTGTTCTGCTACGTAAGTCCCCATGCTATCATTGAGTTTGCGGGCTGACTGCAGTACATGGGGGAGAATGCCATACAACTTTGCCTTTTGTATAAGGTAGTATGGATCTATTGAGATACAATGACCACCTACTAAGCCGGGGGTCATGCGCACGAAATTCCATTTGCTGGATGCAGCCTCTATAACGTCATGTGTATCAATTCCCATGGCATTGAAGATTTTTGCTATTTCGTTCATGAATGCTATATTCACATCGCGCTGAGTATTCTCTATTATTTTGGCGCCCTCTGCAACTTTGATGCTTGGCGCCTTGTGGGTGCCATTTTTAAGTACGCTATTATATAGACTATCTACTATGTCGGCTATTTCAGGAGTGGAACCAGATGTTATTTTGCGAATATTTTCTACAGTGTGCTCCTTGTCGCCAGGGTTGATACGTTCAGGAGAATATCCGGCGAAGAAATCCTTATTGAACTTCAGTCCGCTTACATGTTCTATTATAGGTATACACTCGTCCTCTGTTACTCCTGGATATACAGTTGACTCATATATCACAATGTCTCCTTGAGAAATCACGGTTCCGACCGTATTGCTTGCACTGAAAAGAGGAGCCAGATCTGGTTTGTTATCAACATTGACGGGAGTAGGGACTGTGACGATATATATATTGCATGAGCGAATGTCATCAATGTTGGAAGTACAATGGAAACCATGATTTGTTATGGCATCCATTAGTTCTGGATGAGATAATTCAAGATTAGCATCATTGCCTGACATGATTTCGGATAAGCGGTGCTGATCGGTGTCATATCCGATAGTATCATACTTAGTAGAAAATAATTTTGCCAGAGGAAGTCCGACGTACCCCAATCCGATGATGCATATCTTGTATTGTGACATTACCATGTGTATATATCATACTTTGAGCCGAAAGGTAGTTAATTTATTCTGAAGATAAAAGTGCTACTGCGATTGGAAGCCTTACCATCGAAGGGGGAGCGTAATGATTGATAATTTATTGCTTTCTTTTCAATGCACTTTGAAATATCATAATGAATTTGTTCTATGGATAAGAAATATTTATATCTTTGCAAGAAGCAAATGTAGATTTACTATGTCACACTATTTATTAACAACATTGATTGGGGCTACTATGGTTATTGCTTCGCCAATGATGGCGCAAGTTCACCAAACAACAGGTCCTAACATACTATTGAGTCAGCCTATTGACGTGTCTGCTGACTTCGGAAATTTTGCAAATACATACTTCTTTGCCGATTCGTTGTCGAATTTTGACGTTGAAAAAGGAGAAGGAAAGATTAAGTGGGACAGATATTCACTTGAGCCACGACAGGCATTCAATACTAACGGCTCGTGGCCGGTGCGACTTGATATGCTGGATTTCCCTACGCCGGCATACGATAATGACCCTGAGTTGGACTTCAAGATAGACTTTGTAACGGAGAGAACATTCCGCATAAGGGTATATACATCAAACATTCATCCAGAGGTTCCCGCTGCGGAAGAGGTAATGTTGGCAGGTGATGTTCCTGTGAGTAACAGCTGGAGTCATGTTGCTACCAAAGATGAAGTGAAATACTCATCGAAATACGGTTCGATATCAATATACAGATACCCATGGAGAATTGTTGTAAGAGATGCGAACGGACACACGATACAACAGACGCGACATGTGTTGGACAATGATACTACGCAGGTAAAATCATTGCCATTCTGCTTCATAAAAAGAGGCGCAGACAACTCGCGTAGTATAGCACCTATGTTGTCGTTGGCACCAAATGAGAGAATATACGGCTGTGGAGAGTCGTTTACCTCCCTCAACAAAGTTGGGCAGAAAGTAAATATGTTCGTTACCGACCCACAGGGACCAGAGACAGATATGATGTACAAACCAGTACCATTCTATATGTCCAACAAAGGTTATGGAGTGTTTCTGCATACCTCTGCTCCTGTGACAGCTGATTTCGGAGCCACATATATAGGTACACAGAAGCTTTTTATGGCAGATGAGACACTTGACATGTTTGTTATGTTAGGCTCGCCCAAAGAGATACTTGATGAATATACCAATCTTGTAGGTAAGCCAGAGATGCCGCCGCTATGGTCGTTCGGAACATGGATGAGTCGTATCACATATTTCTCTCAAGATGAGGGTTATGAAATAGCCAAGCAACTCCGTGAAAACCGTATACCATCAGATGTAATACACTTTGATACAGGATGGTTCGGTGTAGATTGGCAGTGCGACTATAAGTTTGCATCGGACAGATTTTCTGATCCGGCAAAGATGGTAAAGGATCTGAAAGAGCAGGGATTCCATATATCTCTTTGGCAGTTGCCATACTTTACGCCTAAGAATGTATATTTCAAAGAGTTGGTAGATAAGGGATTGTATGTGAAGAATGCCAATGGGTCACTGCCTTATGAAGATGTGGTCTTGGACTTCTCAAATAAGAATACTGTGAAGTGGTATCAAGAGAAACTGGCAGGACTTCTGAAACTTGGTGTGGGGGCTATAAAGGTAGATTTCGGTGAGGCTGCGCCTGTAACGAACGGTATATATGCCTCCGGGAAATCAGGACTTTATGAGCATAATATCTTTACGCTCAGATATGATAAAGCCGTATATGAGATTACGAAAGCCACTACAGGAGAGGGAATTATATGGTCGCGCTCGGCATGGGCCGGTTCTCAGAGATACCCATTGCATTGGGGAGGCGATGCAGCTAATACGAATGCGGCCATGCTGTCGACCTTACACGGTGGACTCTCGTTCGGACTATCAGGCTTCTCATTCTGGAGCCATGATATAGGCGGATTTGTACAGTCATGTCCTGAAGAGTTGTATAGAAGATGGTTGCCATTTGGCATGTTTACATCACACTCGCGAGTACATGGAGCCCCTCCAACTGAGCCTTGGCTGTACAGCAAAGATTTTGTGGACTACTTCCGAAAAGTGGCAGAGATGAAGTACAAACTGATGCCATATATAGTAGACGAAGCCCAAAAATGCACAGAGAAGGGATTGCCTATGATGCGTGCGCTGCTGATAGAGTTTCCGGACGACCCAGGAGCGTGGTTGATAGAAGACCAGTATATGTTTGGCAGTGAGATACTTGTTGCGCCGATGTTTGAGGAAAGCAGCGTACGTACCGTGTATTTGCCAGGTAAGACAAAATGGGTAGACTATCAGACTGGTAAGACTTATAATCCAGGCTGGAATGAAATACAAGTCGGCGAGGTTCCTATCGTACTTATGGTAAGAAAAGGAACAAAATTGAAGCATGTGCCAGTAGCGCAGTCGACCGACAAGATAGAGTGGGGAAAGGTGAAGACCACAACATATTAGTACAGGAGGAGGGGCATAAGCTCCTCCTTTTGACTTATTATTTGTTTCATTTTTGTTTAAATGTTTTCCTATATGGCTATACTCGGGCTATACTCGGGCATCACTCGGGGAACACTCGGAGAAGACTTATATATTTGCGAGTAATAAAAACCTAAATAGTACCAATTATGCAAAAAATCACTTTGCTTTGTGCAATGGCAGCTATGAGCCTATGCAGTGCGACGGCCCAGTGGCAGCGTACACCTACACCTAACGATACCTTGCGATCGACAATAGTGAATGGCGATAAGGTGACATTTCAGATATATGCACCACAGGCGCAGACTGTGATGGTAACGGGCGATCTGCCATGGGATAAACCAGCAAAATTTGTCAAAGATGCTTCGGGGGTATGGAGTGCTACCATAGATGGACTTGCTAATGGTGTATTCCGTTATCGCTTTGTCGTGGACGGTGTTTCGGTGAACGACCCTAAATCTCCATACGCCAATGAGACACAGGCGCTGCTTGATACATCAGACCCATCTGCACCTTGGGCGGTGAAGAATGTTCCTCATGGTGCTATTGCTCAGAGATATTATTACTCTTCTGTATTGAAAGAGACGCAGCGTATGCATGTGTGGACGCCAGCTGGATATGAGAAGAGTGGGAAAGACCTGCCTGTTCTGTATCTGGTACATGGAGGCGGTGACAATGATGCGTCATGGCCAACGGTAGGTGCTGCGTGCAATATACTTGACAATCTGCTGGCAGAAGGCAAGATGCAGCCTATGATAGTGGTAATGCCAAACGGATCTATAAATACTACCTCTATGGAAGGTGAAGTGCCAATATTTGCTGAAGAGATGGTAAAAGACATAGTGCCATTTGTAGAAGCCAACTATAGAGTGAAGACGGGCAAGCAGAACAGAGCAATGGCAGGTCTGTCTATGGGCGGATGGGAGACACTGGAGGTGCTGATAACGACACCAGAGCTATGCGAGACATACTGGGTGTTGAGTTCAGGCTGGTTCCCAGATAGAAAAGAGATGTTTGAGGGCTATGCAAAGAGACTTCATGACATGGCACCTGCGATCAAGAAAAATGTTAAGCAGCTTGCCTTCACGCAGGGCGGTCCTACAGACATTGCATACAAGAACTGCTTGGGTATGTTGCCACTTTTTGATAAAGAGGGCATACAATACGAGAAATACCTTGAGGGCGTCGGTGGCCATAGCTGGACAGCATGGAGAAACGACCTAGTAAGACTGGCTCCTAGACTATTTAAGTAGGATTAATTCTCCTTAATATAATTCTTATTTCGGGTGAAAGAGGTGTTCCTTTTTTTAGGAACGCCTCTTTTTATATCGTCCTTTTAGGTCTTTCTAGACCTATGCTAGACCTATAGTAACGGCAAAAAACGGCAAAAAGTGGCACGTAACGGTATAAGACGGCAAGAGATACGGAGGGGCAGTTATATTTGCAGACGTGTGGATTCTTTCATAGATTCTGCTTGCTTAACTTGCAATGATTCGCTATTTTTGCGACCGAATTTAACAAAAGAGATAAAATATAATCATGGCTGATTACAACTTCAAAGATATAGAGACCCGCTGGAAGCAGTATTGGGTTGATAATAAGCTTTACAAGGTTGATGTGGACGAGAAGCGTCCAAAGTTCTACGTACTTGATATGTTCCCATACCCATCGGGAGCTGGTCTGCACGTAGGTCACCCACTTGGCTACATCGCAAGTGATATCTTCGCTCGTTATAAGCGTCTTTGTGGTTATAATGTTCTTCACCCAATGGGCTATGATGCCTATGGTCTGCCTGCTGAGCAGTATGCTATTCAGACTGGTCAGCATCCTGCCATTACAACAGACCAGAATATCAACCGTTACCATGAGCAGCTTGACAAGATAGGCTTCTGTTTCGACTGGAGCCGTGAGGTCCGCACATGCGATCCTATCTACTACAAGTGGACACAGTGGGCATTTACTAAGATGTTCAACTCGTTCTACTGCAATAGCTGCCAGAAGGCTCAGCCTATCGAGAAGCTCATTAAGCATTTTGAAACAGAGGGTACACAGAACCTTGATATAGCGCAGAGCGAGGAACTTTCATTTACTGCTGCTGAGTGGAATGCTAAGAGCGAGAAGGAGAAGCAGGAGACTTTGATGAACTACCGTTTGGCTTACCTTGGTGAGACAATGGTAAACTGGTGTCCAAAGCTTGGTACTGTACTTGCCAACGATGAGGTAGTTGATGGCGTATCTGTACGCGGTGGCTACCCAGTGGTTCAAAAGAAGATGCGCCAGTGGTGCTTGAGAGTAAATGCTTACGCTCAGCGCTTGCTCGACGGCCTTCAGACTATTGACTGGAGTGAATCTATCAAGGAGACACAGAAGAATTGGATTGGTCGTTCAGAGGGTACAGAGGTACAATTCTCTGTAAAGGACTCAGACGTTAAGTTCACTATCTTCACGACTCGTGCGGACACTATGTTTGGTGTTACATTCATGGTACTTGCACCAGAGAGCGATTATGTAGAGCAAGTTACTACTGCAGACCAAAAGGCTGCGGTAGAAGAATATATAGCATACGTAAAGAAACGTACTGAGCGCGACCGTATGTCGGACCGCAAGGTAACAGGTGTTTTCACAGGTTCTTACGCTATCAACCCATTCACAGGAGAGGCAATTCCGATTTGGGTAAGTGAGTATGTACTCTCAGGCTATGGTACAGGTGCTATTATGGCTGTTCCTGCACACGATAGTCGTGACTATGCTTTCGCTAAGCACTTCAACTTGCCTATTATCCCACTTATTGAGGGTGCTGATGTAAGTGAGCAGAGCTACGATGCTAAGGAGGGTATTGTAAGCAACTCTCCACGTGCAGGTGTAAAGCCTTATATTGACTTCTCACTTAACGGACTTACAGTAAAGGAAGCCATTGCAGCTACAAAGAAATATGTAAAAGAGCATAATCTTGGTCGTGTTAAGGTTAACTACCGTCTACGCGATGCAATATTCTCTCGTCAGCGTTACTGGGGCGAGCCATTCCCTGTATACTACAAGGATGAGATGCCTTATATGGTACCTGCTGATAAGTTGCCTCTTGAACTCCCAGAGATTTCGGAATACAAGCCAACAGAAGACGGTCAACCACCACTCGGTCGTGCTCAGGTATGGGCATGGGACGAGAAGAATGGCAAGATTGTAGATAAGTCGCTTATCGACAACAAGACTGTATTCCCACTTGAGTTGAATACAATGCCAGGCTTTGCTGGTTCAAGTGCATATTACCTCCGTTATATGGACAACAAGAACGAGGAGGCACTTGTATCGAAAGAGGCTAATGGCTACTGGAAGAGTGTTGACCTCTACGTAGGAGGTTCTGAGCACGCTACTGGTCACCTTATCTACTCACGTTTCTGGAACAAGTTCTTGTTTGATATGGGAGTAGCTTCGACTGAGGAGCCATTCCAGAAGCTTGTCAACCAAGGTATGATTCAGGGACGAAGCAACTTCGTATACCGTATCAAGGATACAAATACATTCGTGAGCCTTAACCTTAAGGACCAATATGACGTGACACCTATCCATGTGGACGTAAATATTGTATCTAACGATATTCTTGACCTTGAGGCATTCAAGAAGTGGCGTCCTGAGTATGAGACAGCAGAATTTGTACTTGAAGATGGCAAGTATGTCTGCGGTTGGGCAGTTGAGAAGATGTCTAAGTCGATGTACAACGTTGTCAACCCAGATATGATTGTGGACCGTTATGGCGCTGATACGCTCCGTATGTACGAGATGTTCCTCGGTCCTGTAGAGCTTTCTAAGCCTTGGGATACAAACGGTATCGATGGTGTACACAGATTCTTGCAGAAGTTGTGGAGAACATACGACGGAGGATTGACAGCTGATGCAGCAACACCTGAGGAATTGAAGGCATTGCACTCGGCTATCAAGAAGATTACAGCAGATATTGAGAGATTCTCATTCAATACATGTATATCTCAGTTCATGATTCTCTTGAACGAGCTCTCTTCGCTCAAGTGTCAGAAGAAGGCTATCTTCGAGCCTATCGTGGTATTGCTTACACCATTTGCTCCACATATTGCTGAGGAGATGTGGCACGGTCTCGGTCATGAGACATCTGTACTCGATGCTCAGTGGCCAAAGCATGAGGAGAAGTTCCTCGTTGACTCATCATTCAAATATCCAGTATCATTCA
Organism: Bacteroidales bacterium; assembly: GCA_024401415.1. Classification (GTDB taxonomy): domain Bacteria; phylum Bacteroidota; class Bacteroidia; order Bacteroidales; family Marinilabiliaceae; genus W3P20-009. The sequence goes on from JAKSLC010000002.1 coordinate 16,144, forward strand.
ACGGCAAGACTCGTTTCATCATCGAGTTGCCTGCTGATATGAGCAAGGAGGATATTGAGAAGACAGTGATGGCTAACGAGCAGACTGCTAAGTATCTTGATGGTAAGGACGTTAAGAAATTGATTGTCGTTCCTAAGAGAATTGTAAATATTGTATTCTAGGATAAATAAATAAGAAAAGTCGCGCTGAACAATAGACTGCGCGACTTTTTGTTGTCAGCTCCTGAGTACCGTAGGTAGATTAATTAGTTAAAGCTATGTTGAAAAAACTATTTCTTGTCAGAAAGTTTCTTTTTAAAGTGTTATTTGTAATAATCTCAAGTGTTTTAGCTACGACTTGTGTAGGAGATTATATAAATGGCAGCGACCAGGAGAAGGTTGATATCTTGAACCAAATGATAGATGAGCAGACTACTGTTACTGCAGATTTGTCGGATCATTATGAAGTTACCAAGGTACTTAAAACGGTCACTCTGTACAAATTTGATTATTCTTTCAGTCTATATGGAAAGGATTATAGCGGAAAAATAACCCTTAGAGGACTCCCAAATACCAATAAATTGACTCTCTATTACTTGAGTAGCGACCCTTCTGTAGTTTCTCATGATCCATTTGAAGACCTTAAAGCGGAAGAGAAGAAGGGCTCTGTTATGGATTTGCTATTTGGACTTTTGTGGGCTGTATTGGCAGGGTTATTTGTCATTTCTGCAATTAATATGTTTAAGAGGGGACAGTCAGACGAGTCAGAAGAGATAGAGCCTGTCGCTTCACCTAAGGTAAAAGTTGTTGTAGAAGAGCCTGTTGAGGTGTCTAAGGACGATACTACCTCAGAACCTGAAATGGACAAGGAAGATCCAAGAAGGTTTATGCCTCATTAGTATGATCTTGTAATGGTAACCGCCATGAGCAGCATGGTGGTCCTAGAATAGGAACATCAGCTTACGAGAAGTCGTGTTGATGTTCTTCTTGTTTTGTATCTCATTTGAGAGCCATTCCGAGGCTTGCTTAAAGAAGAAAGGTTGAGAAATCATTTGATTGGGATAATAGAATGTTGTATTTTTGCCTATCTATTTTGAGTAAGTATGTATATTCTTGGCATAGAATCATCTTGTGATGATACTTCAGCGGCTGTCTTGGAAGACGGCAAGGTGTTGTCTAATGTGACGGCCTCGCAGGCAGTGCACCTACGTTATGGTGGTGTAGTACCAGAGTTGGCATCTCGTGCACATGAGCAGAATATTATTCCGGTAGTTGATAAAGCTATTGCAGATGCTGGTATATCCAAGCACGATTTGTCGGCAATAGCATTTACCCGTGGTCCGGGCTTATTGGGTTCGTTACTTGTAGGAACATCTTTTGCTAAGTCGTTTTCATTGGCACTAGGAGTGCCTATGGTTGATGTCAATCACTTGCAAGCACACGTATCTGCACATTTTGTGGTAGACCCAGCGCAACCTATGCCACCGTTCCCATTCCTATGCTTACTGGTTTCTGGCGGCAATAGTCAGATTCTGCTTGTAAAAGATTATATGGATATGGAGGTAATAGGTCAGACCATAGACGATGCAGCTGGAGAAGCGTTTGATAAATGTGCCAAGGTGATGAATCTAGGTTATCCTGGAGGTCCGGTTGTAGACAAGTTGGCTCAGGAGGGAAATCCTAAAGCATTTGCCTTTGCCGAACCAAATATTCAAGGGTATAACTACAGTTTCTCGGGCTTGAAGACTTCTTTCCTGTATACCCTGAGAGACAATATCAAGGAGAATCCTAATTTCATAGAGGAGAATAAGGCCGACTTGTGTGCTTCGCTGCAAGCTACTGTCATACATATTCTCATGAAGAAACTTTTGAAGGCGGCAAAGGATCTGAAAATTAAGCATCTTGCTGTGGCAGGAGGCGTTTCGGCTAACAGCGGATTGAGAAATGCCTTCATGGAGTTGCAAGAGAAAAAGGGCTTCAAAGTATATGTGCCACCTTTCAAGTATACTACAGACAATGCGGCTATGGTAGCATCTGCAGGATATAGAAAATTCTTGAAAGGAATAACCTGTGAACAGACTGTGGCACCATACTCCAGAACAACGATAGAGAGCTGATATTCTACCATTATATGTATCAACGATGCGCAGAACACTTAGACTGATATTTTCTACTTCGCCACGATTGTCTTGTGCGGTAGGGTTTCTTGTGCTGTGCAGAGGCGTGATGCCTGTAGTGATGCTATGGGCATTGAAAGTAATGGTGGATGTGACAATGGCTCAGATAGGGCAGAGGTCGCTCGAAGTATTGCCATTGGTTCAAGCAGGTGTGATGCTTGTGGCTATATATATATGCAATGGAGTTACAGCATCCTTGACGCAAGTTATGCGTCAGCGCCTATCATCGCGTGTAAGTGAGAGAATCTGGCGTCAGATACACAGGAAATCCATGATGATGGATCTTTCCAAACTGGAAAACTCTGAATATCAGAATATCTTCTTCAGAGCCGTTAATGAGTCGTCTGCAAAACCATTGTCGGTATTGTATTCATTGTGCACTATTGTTCAAGAGTGTATAACAGCTCTTTTACTTGGCGCGGTATTGGTATCATTGCATTGGTCTATGCCGATTGCAATAATAATAATAGGGTTGCCCTTAGTCTTAGTGAAAGTCAAGTCATCTCGCTCAATGTTCAAACTACAGCGGGAACAGACAGTAGATGAGAGAAAGAAATCATACTATAGTCGTATACTGACATTCAAGGAGTTTGCAAAGGAGGTTCGATTATTTGGATTGGGAGATTTGTTTTCTGGCAGATTCAATGAACTGCAGACCTCATTGAGGGAGAAACGAGAAGAGCTCTACGAGAAAAATATTAAATGGGAGGCATTAGGACAGGTTTTCTCAACATTCGGTATAGTTTGTTTGGCAGGTATAGTAGTTTGGCAAGCTATAGAGGGACACCTGACGGCTGGTTCTCTGGCTCTCTATTTTATGTCTATACAGAGAGGTAGTGCCACGGTTCAGGGGTTGATGAGTAATGTGGCTTCCCTAGTAGATACAAATATCTATCTGCGTAATTTGTTCGACTATCTTGACATTCCTGTCGATAAGCGTTACGCATTGCCAGATAAGGCTATGGGAGGTAAAACTTTTCCTCGACCGATGAAGAGGGGAATAGAAGTTAGAAATGTATCTTTCAAATACCCTGATTCCAAGCGAGAGGCTATAAGGAATATATCATTCAAGATAGAACCCGGACAGACTGTTGCACTTGTTGGACCCAATGGTAGTGGTAAGACAACTCTTGTGAAATTATTGTGTGGTTTGTATAGACCGACAAGTGGAGAGATACTGATAGATGGCGTGTCTGTAAATGATTTGTCTGCTAATGATATTTCCGACAATATGTCGGCAATATTCCAAGACTTCATGCTATATAACACCACCGCATCGGAGAACATCAATCTTGGCAACATACGTACAGAAGTTACTCATCAATCGGTCGCAGCCGCAGCCGCGGAAGCTGGCGTGGATGAATTGTTGTCAAATCTACCGAAGGGTTATGATACTACATTAGGTAATCTTTTTGAGGATAGTGAGATGCTCAGTCAAGGTCAATGGCAGAGAATAGCATTGGCTAGATCTTTTTACAATAAAAATGCTCAAATAGTATTCCTCGACGAGCCATTAGCGTCTCTCGACAGGGAGACTAGAAAGAATCTTCTAGGGTCATTCCATAAGATTATGCAAGATAGAACAGCTGTAATAGTGAGCCATAGTGAGGAGACAATCAAGATGGCTGATCTTGTAATTGACCTTGGTGTTATAAATGATTAAAATTTAGTAGATACGTACATTTGATACAAAAATCTACTATTTTTGCGTCCCGAAAGTACGTGATGTACGTACGCCATTTTTAGAACATCTTATTTACTTCAATGAAAGAGATACTTAGGCAGTATTTATGGCTTACTGTGGCGCTATCGATATCTTGTATAGGATGGTGTGGTTTCATTCTTCCACAAAACATCGTAGGTAGTGGCTTCCTTGGCCTTTCTAAACTTATTGAACTTCTTTCTGATGGGTTCCTCCCAGCAGGTATGATTAACCTTATTGCCAATGGCATTATGTTGGCTATAGCCATCAGGGTAGTGGGTGTCAGCTTCGGGTTCAAGACCATCTATTGTATTACTTTCCTTAGTATAATGGTAGATATCTTAGGCGCTTGGATAACGGAGCCTTTAGTGTCAGATAAGTTCATGTGTGCTATCATGGGTAGTATCATCGTAGGTTCTAGTATTGGAATGATGCTCTCTCAAGGTGGTAGTACAGGAGGAACAGAAATTGTAGCTATGATAGTCAGCAAATATCGCAATATCATGCCTGGTCGAGTTATGATGATGTGCGATATAGTAATCATTGCTTCGGGTTATACATTGCACCATAGCATTCAGGAGATGATTTATGGCTATGTAGTGATGATTGGTATCTCAATGTCTGCAGATTATATCCTTACAGGTTCTAAGCAGTCAATCCAGATAATGGTAATCTCAAAGCGCGGCAGGGAACTTGCTGATGTAATCAGCAGTAAGATTTTGCGTGGTATTACTCTTATTCATGGAGAGGGATATTATACTGGTGAAAACCGAGAGATTATCATGATGCTTGTACGCCGCACAGAGATGCACGATGTACTCAGAATAATTCGCGCCGAGGATCCTGAATCTTTCGTTTCAGTGGCTTCTGTTACAGGTGTATATGGAAACGGATTCGATGCATATAAGCCTCCTGTAAAGATTAAAGGCCTAAACGGAACTAACGAGAGATTGAAAGGCTAGAACATAATTCAGCCGTGGAGTGATATAGTTGGTCGACCCCTTCATCTGTGAGATAGTGGTCGGCCAATTTTCCTGTATTGACACCATAACAGAATAGTCCGGCAGCCTTTGCTGCGCGTACACCCAATGGCGCATTCTCTACTACAGCACATTCCTCTGCTCTGAGACCTGAACGTTGAAGTGCAATGAGATAAGGCTCTGGGTCGGGCTAACCTTTTTTCACATCAGCACCAGATACCACGTACTCTTTTGTAAAACCGAAATCTGCAGATAACTTATCAATAAGACTAGGTTGCTTGCTTCCTGTGACAACGTATGTCATGATGCCTTCTGAGCGAAGCTGTTTTATGAGTTCCTGCATGCCTGGCATAAGGCTTGCTTTGGGACACTCTTTCATTAGTTTGGTTTTGAGACCATATATCGCATCTATCTCCTCCTCGGTAGCATCACGATTGTACTCTTTGTTCATGACAAGGTTGATAGTTCCTCTGCCAGTACGTCCTTCATTGATATATGCCAGTTCTGCGGGGAATGTTATGCCATATTCCGCAAAAGAGTGAGTCCATGTGTACTCATGATTTGGCATGCTGTCATATAGCACACCATCCATATCGAAGAAGAATGCTTTGAACACTTATGTACCGTTTTTTAGTTGCTATTATGTGTTATCTCTACTTGAAGAATAGTGTCAGGTGCAATGGTAATAGAAAATTCTTCATGAGGTTCTATTGAAATTGGCATCTGATAGTTCCAATATTTTGCAGCCTCAGAAAGAGTGATTTCAGAAATAGGTACCTTGCCGTTATTCGCATGTTTCAATGCCGCTTCACGACTTAGGAATAGCGCCACTGTTTCTATCTTTTTGTCGCCTCTCTCTATTTCTATGGTAGTCAACTTATGCACAGTGTCTTGTGGACGTATGGAAGCTCCATTCGTAGGCTTTACTCCTACAAAGTAATATTTAGCATCTCGCATATCTTCTACTGCCTCCAACATCGATATGCGACCTTCGCCGACTGCCAGTATAGCTCGGAAGGCTGTGGCCAGAGGGGCCAGTGTAGATAGTTGCGTATCGTCAAATACAATATCTGTTTGCTTGTCGCCGTGTATTATAGCTTGCTTTATACTATCGTTGTTATTGGCAAAATATATGGCGCGACCAAGATAATCTGTGACATAGTTGAGAGTACTCGTAGCTCGCAGCTTTTCACTGAGTGATATCATAGCCTCATGAAGTGTCTCATTGGTGGCGCATATATGCATATTGCCCTCAATGGCTATATTGCCTTCATAAACTATGATGGCCACTTTCTGAAAGAGATGACTCTCTATATTTAGCGAATTGAGAATATCCATTTGAAAGATTATAGTTTGATGGTCATCATCACTGGAAGGTGGTCAGAATAACCATCATTATATTTACGACCTACGTAGGTACGATATGGTTTGTATGAATTGTTTATATAATCTTGTTCCAGAAGGAATGAAGGGTTTACAACCTCAAATAGTGGAGACGTATTGTCATAGATATGCTTTGATACTATGATATGGTCTATGGTATTCCATTTCTCGCGGTATTTGTATGATTTGCGATGTTTAGGATCTTTGCCCGAAAGATTGAATAATGTAGGTCCATCTGCAGTAGCTCCAAGTATTTGGGATATCTCTTCGCTCTGCGCATTTTCGTTAAGGTCGCCCATGAGGATAATGTTGGCATTAGGCGAAGCAGCGAGAATAGAGTCACAATACGATTTAGTAACATTTGCTACATGCTGACGACGCCAGATGCTTTTCTCTTCTCCTCCAAATTTTGAAGGCCAGTGATTCTCCATCACATGAAGAGTATCGCTGCCATGCGTAAATGTACAGTGTAGTATGGTTCGTGTTCTGAAGTCTTTCTCCGGAACATCGCAATTTACCAATACACTATCTATAAGTGTGAGCCTGTCTGGACGGTATATCATCATCGTAGCAATGCCACGACCGTCTTCATGCTCCAAATTGATAGCGCGATATCCTAGTTTAGATAGTCTGCCGTATGTCATAAGAAGATCTAATGCTTTGAGACCCTCTATTTCGCAAAAGCCTACAACGGCTGGCGCTTGACTGTTCTCTGATATGTAGTTGATAACGCGACTTATTTTTTCTGCTTTGCGGATAGCTCTATCCATGGTCCACATATAATCGCTTTTCGCGGTGAACTCGTCATCGTTTCTTTCAGGGTCGTCGTCTGGATGGAAGAAGTTTTCCACATTATATGATACAAAGACAAGTGAGCCTTCTTTCGTTTGGGCGTTGACATTAAGGCTAAAAGCAATAGCCGATGCAATAGTCAGGATAATTTTATTCATTTGTCGTTTAGGGTTGGGGATTCGTATGCTCCAATTGCAGGAGATGATGCATCGCGTGTTACACCATCAAAATCAGTTGGGCAATTCAAGAAGTACTTGCTATTACCTTTGCCTATGGCTTCGGAATCTGGAGCTAGGTGATAGTCGTATTTCTTTCTGTCTGCAAAGTTAACTTTTCGCGTTGAAATTACATTAATATATCTTGAGTCATTCTCAACGTTACTGCTTTTTTCTTTGCTGATAGCGCAATGGTCCACTAGAAGTGTCTCTGAGTTGCACATCAATTCGTCGTCTCTATTTCCCTCTATTATACTGTTGGCTATCAAAATCGGACCGTATTTCTCTTCGTATGGTGCTAATTGCAGCGAAGGTACAGTGCGGTAGTCCCATGAAAAGTGATTGCTTATTGTAGAATGTATGATGCAAATGTCACTACATAGATCTTCTATGATTGATTCCCCGCAATTGTAGAGAACACTGTTTATGATTGTCAACTTGGCAAATCTAGATGAGATGAGATTTGCTGATGCATCGCGTATAGAACAACTCTCTATATCTACCGTGGCGGTGCTGTCAATACGGAGCACGGTTCTCGCATTGGAGATATCAGTACATTTAAGGTATGCATGACCGGTTTTGCCAATGTTGATATTTCCCCATTGGGCTGGAATATTATCGTAGAAGGATGTTAATCGGTCTCCGTGTATCTTGATTCTATTTTCCGATTCTCCATTTGAAATGAGTGTGCCGTCGACATCCATGCTGGCATTTTTCCCCATATATAGTTTTGTGCCTGGGGCAATGCTTAGTGTCGTCGATTCATTAATCTTTAGAATGCCTAGTACTCTATAGGGTAGAGGCGAATTGAGTGTAGTATTATGACTTATAGTTACGTTGTCAAGTATATTCACATTTTGGACGAATGTCGATATCACAGCACTTTTTGTATGCGAGCCTACTCGCAATGTTATCTTGTCATTTATCGTGCAGAAGTCTTCATTAATGTGCGGGCAATTAATGTCAATGAATATGTACAGACTGTCTTTTGATGCTATTTCAACGTTGGATAGTGCCGGTATTTCGTTTCCATCTATATTTATGGAATAATTGCTCTGCTCTCCTCCCTCGAGAATAATCTGGTCAATTAGAATGTTTTTTCTGCTGCGGTTATATAGCTTTAGCACGTATGTTTCTGAACGGTCTCCTACAAGCAGCGTGTCGAAAGAGAGCGTATCTGCAGAGAATATGAGCGCGTCGGTATTTGAAGGTGTTGAATATTCGTTCTCACACCCTAAAAATAAGCAGCTTAAGAGAATTGTCAGTACTCCTAAGCTGTATTTTATGTGATATAAGTTAGATTTTTTCAAAGTCGGCAACCTTGAGCCATCCTACATTTCCGTCTTTTAAGCGGACTTCAGCCCATTCATTGAGAATAGAGATTATCTCAATGTGTGTGCCTTCGTGGAGAATAGCCATTTCGGAGCCATTCTTGTCTGGTGATGTAGTGAGGGTAACTGAAGAACTTAGGATAATACCTTCTGTACTATCAATAATCTCACCGCGCTTGTTGAGAGCAATGCTGAATGTAATAACGCAAAGGAGAACACATACTAATGCGCCGAAAAATCCTACTTTTCGCAATGAAATGCTATTCGCGAATAGGAATGCCGCTATACATCCAAGCATTAGTATGAATAATATGGCGAATACCCATGCCCAGCCATTCGGACTAAAGATATTTTTGAAACTGTCCCACCATGCCTCAAAGAATACTGGTTCGGCAACTTGCATCTGGTCTGTTAACGCATAGGCATGCTCTAGATTGTAGAGTATGTCAGGGTCGTTAGGTGTCAATCTCTTCGCACGCTCCATATTTAGTATGGCACGTCCTAAGTTGCCTTGCTTGTAGTATGCGTAACCGAGGTTATAGTATACTGATGGATTTGTGTAGCCTTGTGAGATGATATATTCGTATGTCTCTACTGCTTGCGCGTTAAGCCCATTTTGAGCATAGCTATTCGCTTTTGCGAGACTGTCGCGTAGCGCCGATTCATTATTCTGAGCTACAGATAGAGTAGAGAATAGAAGCGCTAAAACTACTATGCAGAATATGTTGAGTATTTTATGTCGTTTCATTTCTTGCATTATTATGTTTTTATTTCTCCATGCGACCAATAACGTCAGCTGCTCTGTTGTATATATCTTCCATCGAGTCTGATAGTTCTGCAGGAGCGTAGCGGGCGAACTCGCATGAATCAAGAACTTTGATAAACTCTTCAGCATCGGTCTCTGATATCATGTGCTCTGACATCTTCTCTCGAGCATTGTCTTTTGTGAGTTCAGACATAGGGATGGATAGTTTGTCGCTTAGGTATCCCCACATAGCACGCATCACCTCGTCGAAGAAGTTCTCGCGCTCTCCTTTCTGGATGTATTTCTGAGCTGTCTTGAGACGTTTCTTGGCAACCTTATTCGCCTTGCGTTTCTTGACAGCCACCATATTGGCATTGTCTTGTATCTTCTTGCGATAGATGAAGAAGAATGCAATGAGCAAAATAAGTGGCAACAGTAGTACGAACCAGAAGAGGCCGGAGAAGAGGAAGAAGTCGTCTTTCTCCTTGAGGGCTGTGTCTGATGTATGAAGATAACGAATATCTTTTCCTACATACTGTACTTGCTCTCGTTGTCCGCCTTGGAATACTTGTGTTGTACTGTTATTGCCCGAATTGGCACCCTTGGTCACATGAATAGTAAATGGACCCTTGGTCAGTGTTACATATTTGCCTTGTGAAAGGCTGAAGTATGTGAATGATACTTGTGGTATCTCGAAGTCTCCGTCTCGTCGAGGTATTATAAGGTACTCCGCAGTGCGACTGCCTTTGTATCCTCCTACGAAGGCTGAAAGGTTGCTGGATTCCTTTGGGTCGAATGTGTCGAAATCCTGATGAAATTGTGGCTTCGGAAGTGATGTAATCTTTAGATTGCCCTCACCGTTTACAGATACTTTAACTTGAACACTGTTGTCTGTTTCTACGTTGTCTGGCGATACGCTGACGTTGAGTTTGAAATCTCCTACACCTCCGCTAAATCCAGATGGACGAGGTTGTGGCAACGCCTTAACATTAAGTGATAGTGCTTTGCTCGCTACACGCTGACGGTACAACTGCACATCATCAAAGAATCCGCCGAAAAAGCCGCCACCGTTTCGTACTCGTTTCTTGACTACAAATTCATACTCAGTAGGCTCTATGGTCAATTTTCCACTCTTCTGAGGAATAATGAGTGAACGTGCTGATACTGCTGTATGGTATGAACGGCCGTTATACTCTCCTAGTTGGAAGTGGAGTTGATGATCCTCCATTAGATCTTCTGACACAAAGTTGTCTAACTTAGGGGTGTTGACAATTGATAGGTCTTGCAGGTCAACGTTGGTATATATAGTCGTGGTAAGGACAAGTGCCTCTCCCTCGTATACCGAATTCTTGTTAATAGATTGAACTACAATAATATCATCACCACGGTTGTTAGATTGTTCGTTAGTGCCATTTTGCCTGCTCGATTGTCCTTGCTGATTGCTGCTGGACGAAGCCGATGAGGCATCTTTTATGGCGTTGATTGTAATGCTGTTACTTTTGTATTGCTTGCCCTCTACAGTTATAGTGGCTGGATCTATAACGTACGATCCCTCTTTGTCTATACGCATTACGTATGTAAAGGAGTTCTCTATAGTAGAGGTTGCTTGTCCGTTGATAATTTGGTATGACGAGCTGCGTTGAGTGCTAGGCCCATACAGTATGTTTATACCTTTAACTTCTGGGAGCCTGATATCATTGGTGTTGGCATTAACCCTATAAACAACTCTGAAGTTTTCGCCAACGCCAACTGTTTGTGGAGCTTGCCCGGTGAACGTAGTCTGAGCCTTAATGCCTAACGCCGTTAGACAAAGGACGAGACTTAGGACAATGCTACGTAATGTATATCTAGTAAATGTTGTCATTTTTCTATCGTTATAGGAATAGCAAAATTACCAATTTTTCTCAATGTTTCTATTGGTTACACCGTTTATCTTGTCGCGTTCTTCATGTAGCTTGTTTTCGTCTTGCTGGAGCGCATCTAGGAGTCTTTGTGCATCTTCTTTGCTCATTTCCTGTTGCTGTTGCTGCTGCTGTTGTTGTTGCTGCTCTTGCTCCTTCTCTTGGTCTTGCTGCTGTTGTTGCTGTTGCTGTTGTTGATCTTGCTGCTGTTGTTGCTGATCTTTATTGTCTTGATTCTGCTGATTATCTTGATTCTGCTGATCTTGGAGCATCTTTTGCGCTGCAACTAAATTGTATCGGGTACGATAGCCCATATCTCCATTAGGGTTGGCTCGTAGAGATTTCTTGTACGAATCTACACTCTTGTCAAACTCTTGCTTGACATAGTGGCAGTTGCCAATGTTATGGTACAGCTGACTGAGTTTGTCTTTGTCTTTCTCTGACGATGCCATTTGGTTGAATTTCTCCAATGCTTCGTCTACTTTCTCTTGCTTGAAGAGTGAGCAGGCGTAGTTGTAGTTGGCTTCGTATGAGTCTGGCGATTCAGCCATAGCTCGAACTGACGACTCTTGTGCCTCTTCAAACTTGCCGTCTGTATATTGCTTGTAGCTCTCGCGTATATATTTACGCTCTTTCTGTGCCTCTACTGATGTTAGTGCCAATAGGGTTATGACAAATGTAAGCAGATATCGCATGATTCTGATGAGTAGATTAGTTAAACAAATCTTTGGCGTTCTCTTTACGTGTAAATATGTCAAATGCACTCAAGTGAGTGTTCTTGCGTCCGAGTATCAGAAGGTCAATGAGTAATAGCGCAATGACAATAATCTCTAAGTATTGGAATTTGTCACTGTATTGTGAGTATACTTTTGACTCAAATTCACTCTTCTCAATGTGGTCCAATTCTTCTACTAGAGCATTGATACCATTTCTGATATTGTTGGCAGGTATATACGCTCCGCCAGCTTCTGCTGCAATGCTGACAAGTGTCTGTTCGTCTATCTTGGTTATAACAACGTTGCCTTGCTTGTCTTTGATGAAGTCTCTCGTGTTTCCAGGTGTTACAGGAACTGGAGAGCCTTTGGTGGTACCCATGCCGACTGTATATACTCTTATACCCTCAGCTGCTGCTTGCTTAGCCGCTGCTATGCCGTCATCTTCATGGTTCTCTCCATCTGTAATAACTACTATTGCTCTATTGATATTCTCTTGTGACGTAAATGAGTTGCGGCACATATTTATAGCTGCACCAATGGCGGTGCCTTGCGTAGGTACCATGCCTGTCGATACTGATGAGAGAAACATCTTGGCAGAAGGGTAGTCTGTCGTAATAGGCAACTGAACGTATGCCTGACCCGCAAAGACTACTATGCCTAGTCTGTCTCCAGATAGTTTGTCAACCAGTCTTGATACTGCCATCTTTGCCATCTCAAGTCGAGAAGGAGATACGTCCATCGCATTCATCGAGTTGGAAACGTCAAGTGCAACCATCAGCTCTATGCCGTTTCGCTTGGTCATCTCCATTTTTGTGCCAAATTGTGGTCGGGCAAGTATCAGTACTTGTAGCGCAAAGGCAATAAGCAGTATCCATGCCTTGATGGACTGTCGTGTAGGTGAGTATAGTGGCATAAGGTGCTTGATGAGGTTCTCCTCACCAAATGTGTTTAATGCCTTGCGTCGTTTACTCTGTAAATAGTAGTACCCTACTATTGCTACTGGAATGAGTAGCAATAGGTATAGCATATATGGATTAGCAAATCGCATAATTGTAATCTCCGATATTTGGGGTTCTATGGTAATGTGCGAAGTATGGTATTGCGAAGTAGCATCTCTAAAAGAAGGAGTAACGCGCATGCTATGGCGTATGGCAAATATTCTTCTGTGCGTTTTGTATACTCACGCACATCCATGATGGTCTTTTCCAACTGGTCAATCTCTTCGTATATCTTCTGTAAATTGTTCTTGTTGGTAGCACGGAAGTATTTGCCGCCTGTAACGTCTGCTATCTGTGTCAGTAGCTCTTCGTCAATCTCTACTTCCATGTCCTGATACTGGATGCCAAATGCTGTCTGTACAGGGAATGGGGCAGTGCCGTTGGTTCCTACGCCTATCGTGTATACTCTTACACCGAATGTGTTGGCTATCTCTGCAGCCTTAGCTGGTGAGATCGAGCCTCGGTTGTTCACTCCGTCTGTAAGAAGAATGATGACTTTACTCTTCGCTTTGCTCTCTTTTATTCGGTTTACTGCTGTAGCTAGTCCCGATCCAATGGCTGTTCCATCCTCTAACATGCCAGTTTGTATGGCGTTGAATAAGTTTGTCAGTGAGGTGTGGTCTGTAGTAAGAGGGCACTGGGTAAAACTCTCGCCTGCAAAGATTACGAGACCGATATTGTCATTCTCTCTTCCGCTGATAAAGCGAATAGCAACATCTTTAGCGGCTTCCAGACGATTCGGCTTGAAGTCTTGTGCTCGCATTGAGCCTGAGATATCCATGGCCATCACTATGTCTATACCCTCGGTCTTTTCGTCTCGATGACTGGATGTAGACTGTGGACGAGCTATAACACATACCGCTGCTGCTAGGGCTAGCATTCGCAATACTACATGCAGGTGGCGTAGATAGCTCTTCCATGACTTGCCCACTCCTTTCATAGGGGCAAGTGACGAAATCTGTATTGTCGTATTTATCTGACGGTTCTTCCAGACGTACCATCCTACATAGGCTGGTATTATCAGAAGAAGCCAAAAGTATTCGGGGTGTAAGAATTCCACTGTTAGGTCCTCCTTATACTAGTTTTTTGTTCCTGCTTCGATGACTGATGTCTCTGCTGTGTTGCTGACAAACTCTATTGCTTGTCGCATGGCTCCATCGTTTTCGTCTGGCAGAGGTTCCATCTTGGCAAATTTGGCAAAGTCTGCCAACTCTAATATGTTCTGCATGCGGGTAGTGTCGGACATGTCTATGTTCGGAATCGACTTTAAGTCGCTCATTATATCGTCCGTTGTACTCTCCATCGCATTGAGGTCGTATCTGGCGCTTATATATGTTCGCAGAATGTCAGTGAGCTCAGAGTAGTACTCTTTTACATGAGAGTGCTGCCATAGCTCTTTTTGCTTTAGGGCCTCCAAGTCGTCGAGTGCCGTCACATGACATGGCTCTACTTTCTTTGGCTTGATTACTTCTCCTGTCGCTTTGCCTGCTCTGCGCTTGTACTCCCAATAGCCAAATATTACCACTCCAATCAGGGCTATCACTCCTAGTATAAGAGGTATGTATGCCACTATCTCTTTCAGTGTCCATGGGGTATACATAGCATCGCGTATGTCGGTAATCTTTGCTACCTGGGTCTGTTCATCTATCTCTATGTTAAATGGATTGATGACGTTCAATGCAGGTATCTCTACCTCTATTGTCGACTTGTCTGCCATTTGTAATAATGGCTTTGGTGCTATATAGTGTAATCCGCTGTCAAATGATTGCACTATGTATCGCTGATGTATAATCAGCATGTCTGCTTCAATCGTAGAATCAGGCTTGAAGCGGTCCACTATCTCAACCTCTTTAGAGAGTGTGTCTCCTTCTAGTGGCAGAAAGTGTATCTCTGCATCTTTTGGGAATGCGGCTACTATATCAAGACCGACTTGACCTCCAATAAATATAACGGTCGAGTCCATCTCGGCATGTGTGCGTACATTTTGTGCCGATGTAATGCCCGTTACACCAGCACAAATGAGAAATAGTATAAAGTATATGTACTTCATTTAACTACGTTGTTTGAAGAGTTTCAGCAGGTCTATCACGTAGTCGTGGTCTGTAGCTATATCTACAGTGTCTATTCCACAACGTGTGAATGATTGCTGGATAGCATTGTTGCGCTCTACCCACGAGTTGTGCCATGCATTGCGTACCGCTGCCGATGACGAGTCTACCCATCGTTGCTCTCCCGTTTCAGCATCTGCCATAAGCATTAGGCCTACGTCAGGAAGTTCTGATTCTCGTTTGTCAAGTATGCGCAGCGCAACTACATCATGTTTGTGTGATGCAATGCGAAGCGATCGCTCAAATGGCGTGCTGTCGCCTTTGGGTGTCTCCGTGTTCGATTCTTGGATGAAGTCTGATATCAAAAATGCTGTCGAACGTTTTTTTATCGCTCCAGTGAGGTATCTGAGCGCTTCACTGAGATCTGTTCTTCGTCCTTTAGGTTCAAATGTGAGCAACTCTCGTATGATGTGTAGAACGTGTTTCTTACCTTTTTGTGGAGGTATGAATTGTTCTACGGTGTCAGAGAAGAAGATAACTCCCACCTTGTCGTTGTTCTGTATGGTGGAGAATGCCAACGTTGCAGCTAGTTCTGTTATCAGATTCTTCTTGAAGCGTGTCGCTGTTCCAAACTCGCGTGAGCCAGATACGTCTATGAGAAGTATAACGGTGTTCTCTCGCTCTTCCTCAAAGACTTTGATAAATGGCTTGCCCATGCGGGCTGTCACATTCCAGTCTATATTTCTTACATCGTCACCAAACTGATACTCGCGTACCTCTGCAAAGGCCATACCTCGTCCCTTGAAGGCTGAGTGATACTCGCCTGCAAAGATATGGTTGGAGAGACCGCGTGTCTTAATTTCTATCTGACGAACCTTTTGTATGAGTTCAGCTGTATCCACTTGTTTTCCTATTAAGGTACTTCAACCTGGTTAAGTATCTCAGAGATTATTTCCTCGGTTGTTACGTTGCTGGCCTCAGCTTCGTATGTGAGGGCTATACGATGACGTAGTACATCATGACATACCGCACGAATATCCTCAGGTATCACATAGCCTCTTCTCTTGATGAATGCGTATGCTTTTGCCGCACGCGCTAGTGATATAGAAGCACGTGGAGAAGCTCCGCATTGTATCATCTGCTGGAAGCGCTCAAGCTTATATTGCTCTGGGTAACGTGTCGCAAATACTATGTCAACAATATATTTCTCAATCTTCTCATCCATATAAACATCGTTTACTACCTGACGGGCACGTATGATGTCTTCTGGCTTGAGTATCGTTTGTGGCTGAGGAAATGATTTTTGTAAATTCTGACGTACAATGAGTCTCTCTTCCTCTTTCTTTGGATAGTCAATAACTACCTTGAGCATGAAACGGTCCACCTGAGCCTCTGGGAGTGGGTATGTTCCCTCTTGCTCTATTGGGTTCTGTGTAGCCATTACAAGGAATGGCTTCGCCATAGGATAGGTCTCGTCTCCAATCGTTACCTGACGCTCCTGCATAGCCTCCAAAAGTGCCGACTGTACTTTCGCTGGAGCACGGTTAATCTCATCTGCAAGTATGAAGTTAGAGAAGATAGGTCCTTTCTTTACCTGAAACTCTTCTGTCTTCTGCGAGTAAATCAGTGTTCCTAAAATATCTGCAGGAAGAAGGTCTGGTGTAAACTGAATACGGGCAAATCCCGCATCTATTACTTTGGCAAGTGTGTTGATGGCAAGTGTCTTAGCCAAACCTGGTACACCTTCCAATAGTATGTGTCCGTCTGAAAGAAGTCCTATCATAAGTGACTCAACAAGGTGCTTCTGTCCTACTATGACTTTATTCATTTCAAGCGAGATGAGGTCTACAAATGCAGACTCTTGCTTGATTCGTTCGTTCAATTCTTTTATATCAACTGTATCCATCGGATTGGTTATTTTTTTTCTTGATACAAAGTTAACAAATGTGTTTTTTATGTGTCCCCTTTTTCGACAAAAGTATTATTTTGTTCGATGTAAGTGTGGTTTCTTCCGATATTAAGATTCTCCGCTTTCACAATGGTTCCGAAAATATTACATGGCAGACGGGGTACTTGTCCTTCACTCCAACTATAGCCTCCTGTCAATGCTTAACATTCCGTTTTCTTCCGTTGCTATAGGTCTATTATAGGAGTGTTATAGGTGCATTATAGGAGCATTATAGGAGTAGTGTAGGAGTAGTGTAGGATGGTTTAGAAGTGTTTGTCATGATTGCCGGAATGTCAGAATGGTCGAATTCTGATTTACTTTGCAATGCGAAAGTTGATTTTTTGCAGGCAATATAGGCCTTCTATGTAATAATACGTACTTTTGTATTGCACATTTCACATCGTTTATCATGACCCGTCAAGATATACTTCAATACTCAGAAGGGGTGTCCGCTTATGTTCAGCAGCTCCGTCATGCTCTCCACCGTCATCCCGAACTCTCTTTTCATGAGGAGTGGACTTCTTCATTCGTTGAGAAGGAACTCTGTAGCATGGGTATCCCATACACTAAAGGGTTTGCTCAGTATGGAATAAGGGCTGTTGTTGAAGGTGATGGCGATGGTGAGACTGTTGTATTGCGTGCCGATATGGATGCTCTCCCAATAGAGGAGGATGTGTCTCACATCTTGCGCTCCGAGGTCAGTGGTGTGATGCACGCTTGCGGCCATGATATGCACACCGCCATACTCCTTGGCGTGGCAAGGGTATTGATGCAGTCTCGCTCTCAGTGGAAGGGTAGAGTAGTGCTCTTGTTCCAGCCAAGTGAAGAGGTATGGCCAGGTGGTGCTATTCGTATGCTTAATGATGGCGTGCTTGACGGTTTTAATCCCAAGGTGGTAATGGCTCATCATGTTATGCCTGGTATGTCAGTTGGACATGTGGGGTTCCATGAGGGGGCTTATATGGCATCAGGAGATGAGGTGCATCTTCACATCAAGGGGCATGGTGGTCATGGTGGAGTGCCTCATCTGCTCACAGATACGGTTTTGGCCGGTGCGCAGATTCTTGTGGCGCTACAGGAACTGGTGGCGCGAGAGGTGCCTGCCAATGTGCCTACAGTCATCTCTTTCGGTAGGTTCGAGGCGCTAGGTGCCACCAATATTATTCCGGATGATGTCTACCTCGCTGGTACGTTGCGTACAATGTCTGAGGAGTGGCGCGAAAAGATGAAATCTCGTATCCGTGAGGTGGTTTCTGCTATGGCAACAGCTTTCCGCGTCGAGGTGTCAATAGATATCAAGGATGGCTTCCCATCTGTGTATAATAATCCTGAACTGACGGCCGCTGTACGTCAGTCTGCTGTCTCTATCTTGGGCGCGGATAATGTGGAGAATATGGAGATTCGTACTACGGCAGAAGATTTCGGATATTTCACTCAGCGTTACCCTTCAGTGTATTACCGTTTCGGTGTAGGTGATAGTGGTAATGTTCATACTTCTCAATTTAATCCCGATGAAAAATCCCTGAAAACATCAGTTGCTGTGATGCTTTCAGGGACTATGAAAATGCTCTCTGAGTAGGGGTGTTAAACCTTCTCTACTAGAATAGTGTTGTTTTCCAGTGATACTACTTTTATTTCTGAGCCTTGGTCTATAAAGGCCGTGGCTTTTACCTCTAAGTAGCCGTATTTCTCAAATTTAGCTTTGCCGAATAGGTTGAGGCGTGTCGTTGCCACTCCTGTCTCTCCCACAGAAATACTCTTGGGTTGTTCGTTTACTTGTGAGTCTATCTTAGAATTCAGACTTAGTTTCTTTCTGATAGATGAATTCCACAATACAGCGCAGAGTAATACTAATACTATCAACTCCGCCAAAACAATCCAAAATGCCGTGGTGAATCCATATTCTTGGTTCGCGATGTACGCACAACCAATAGTAGCAGCAGTTCCAGCAATGCCCGCTAACCCTATGCCAGGTATGAGTAGTATCTCAGCCAAAAGGCAGAGTATACCCAATATGGTCAAAATGACGATTAATGTAAGTGTCATGGTTAAATCTTTATTTTCGTTGTATTCGCAAAGATAGCTATTATTGATTTTCGTGCAAGAGAATTATTGCTATCTTCACCTCTGCATATATTATTTTTGCGAGCAACAAGAGTGTACATAGAGTGCTCATAGGGTGCTCATAGGGTGCTCGCAGGGTGCTCATGTAATATCTCTTATTTATAAATAGCAAGCAACTTTGGTGTTCCGTATACCATTCCTATGTCCTCGGAATTATATCAAAACCATCTCTGATATGAATACCACGACACAACTGATTATCGCTACTTGAAACATGTTCGCTCCTTTCCATGCCGCCAGTATGCCTATGCCAAATGCTATTATTCCTGCAATGGGCGACTGCGTAGCCTCAACTATATCAGGGAATGTCATTACTGATAGCGTTACGTATGGTACGTAGTATAGAAAGGAGGTTACAAATTCATTTTTAATTTGTTTTCTCAATAGCGTCATAGGCAGCATACGGATGAGGTATGTCACACCTATCATTATTGCCATGTAGATATATACGTTGTGTGTCATGCCTCTTCCTCCGTTTCTGTCTTGTGTGGATGCAGTAGCGCAGCTGCCGATGATATTATGATTGTCAGTAAAATTATTCTTGTGCCATTTGATAGCTCGTTTGCCAATGGTAGGTATTTCGCCGCTAGACTCATGACAAAACTGCTGACTACAAGCCAAAGTATTACTTTGTCGTTTTTTGCAGGTGGAATGATGATGGCTATGAACATACCGTATAGTGCCACGCTCAGTGCACTTACCACGTTCCTTGGTAGGATGTCTCCAGCAATACAGCCTAATGCTGTGCCTCCCGCCCAAAATAGAACAGGTAATACTGCAGCCCCATAAGAGTACCATGGGTTTAGGTGTCCTTTTCTGGCAATGGCAATGGCAAATAGTTCATCGGTCAGATCTAATGCCATAACAAGTCGATGTAAAACGGAAGTCTTTGAGGAGATACGCTGGCTCCAGGCTGCACTCATTAATAGGTATCTGGCATTGGCTATCAGTGTCATCAATGCTACTTCGGTGTATGCTGACTGAGCGGCAATAAGTGTAAATCCTATATATTCACCTGCCGATGCCATGCAGAAGAAGCTGGTCCAGAATCCCTGACCCGCTGTTAGACCCGCGTTGGCAGCTATAATGCCCAGCGAAAATGATACCGCCAAATACCCCAACGCGATTGGTATTGAGTCGCGCATACCTTCGCGCATCACTGTTTTTGTTGTCTCTTGCATTGTTTAGTTGAAAAGTGATGCAAAGATAACTCCTTTTTATATGACACCATCACCGCAAGTTCCGTAATTCGTAATCCCCATCCGTTTGTCTTGTATTTCGGCTGGCGTCATTTTGGGGATTTTATAGTCATACCTATAAGTAAAGGCTACCCATGGTAGCCTCTTAACGTATACAATGCAATACATAAAACAATAAAGAAACTAATGGCAGAAGAGATAACTACCAATAGAATGCTTTTTATCATTTTATTTTCGTCTTGAGTTCTGTTGTAGTATATGTTAGCCATTACTCCCAAAATGATTAAGATTGTAGGAGTAGTAATTATGAATCCTGCTACATCTTTTAACTCTGTCAATATTAATATCCATGCAATAAACTTTAGAATTATTGCAACCAGGCTCATTATGACTAATGATTTTCCAAATGACTCCATCTTTTCTGATTTTATTTGCGTTAAAGTTAATTGTTCTTTGAGAAAGAATGAAATCATGGACAATATAAAATAATAAAACGAGGCATATTTATGTTTAAATATGCCTCGTCCTTGTTTTATTGTCAGTCTCTTAAAGCTTGATCTCGCGAACGTTAAGGTACAACTCGTCAAGCTGCTTCTGGTCAATCTTAGAAGGTGCGCCGAGCATGACGTCACGACCTGAGTAGTGCTTAGGGAATGCGATACGGTCGCGGATTGAGTCAAGCTCTGCGAAGAGTGATACCCAACGGTCGAGACCGTAAGCAAGACCACCGTGAGGAGGTGCACCGAACTTGAATGCGTTCATCAAGAAGCCAAACTGCTCTTGTGCCTTCTCTGGTGTGAAACCAAGTATCTTGAAGATCTTAGCCTGAAGCTCTGAGTCGTGGATACGGATCGAACCGCCGCCAACTTCTACGCCGTTGATAACCATGTCGTATGCGTTGGCACGTACCTCAGCAGGGTTTGTATCAAGTAGTGGTACATCTTCTGGCTTTGGTGAGGTGAAAGGGTGGTGCATTGCCATCAGACGACCCTCTTCTTCGCTCCACTCATACATTGGGAAGTCAATAACCCAGAGGCATGAGAACTTGTCTTTTGGACGAAGGCCGAGCTGTGAACCCATCTCAAGACGGAGCTCGCAGAGCTGCTTGCGTGTCTTCATTACGTCATCGCCGGAAAGGATAAGGATGAGGTCGCCTGCTTCTGCGTTGAATGCTGCCTTCATCTCTTGGAGCTTCTCCTGTGTGTAGAACTTGTCTACTGACGACTTGACCGAACCGTCTGCCTCTACACGGGCATAAACCATACCCTTGGCACCAATCTGAGGACGCTTTACGAACTCTGTGAGTGCGTCAAGTTGCTTGCGTGTATATGTAGCGGCACCCTTGGCACAGATACCGCCGATGTATGCTGCATTGTCAAATACCGAGAAGCCACAGCCCTTCATGATGTCCATAAGCTCAACAAACTTCATGTCGAAGCGTGTATCTGGCTTGTCTGAACCGTAGTATTTCATAGCGTCATGCCATGTCATACGAGGGAATGCCTCTGTAATCTCAAGGCCACGGATAGTCTTGAAGAGGTGCTTTGCCATGCCCTCGAAGAGCGAGATGATATCTTCTTGCTCTACGAACGACATCTCACAGTCTATCTGTGTAAACTCTGGCTGACGGTCTGCACGGAGGTCCTCATCACGGAAACACTTCACAATCTGGAAGTAACGGTCGAAACCTGCTACCATGAGGAGCTGCTTTAGTGTTTGTGGGCTCTGTGGAAGTGCGTAGAACTGACCAGGGTTCATACGGCTAGGTACTACGAAGTCGCGTGCACCTTCTGGTGTAGAACCAATAAGTACTGGTGTCTCGACCTCAAGGAAGCCTTTCGAGTCGAGGTATGAGCGTACCTCAAAGGCCATCTTGTGACGAAGCTCTAGGTTCTTGCGGACACAAGCACGACGAAGATCGAGGTAACGGTACTTCATACGGAGGTCGTCACCGCCGTCTGTGTTGTCCTCAATGGTAAATGGAGGTGTCTGTGCCTCATTGAGGATATTGAGTTCCTTCGCGATGATCTCTATCTCACCTGTAGGAATATTCTTATTCTTGCTCTCACGCTCGTTGACTGTACCAATAACTTGGATAACATACTCACGTCCAAGGTGGTTAGCTTTTTCGCAAAGCTGAGCATCGATTGAATCGTTGAATACGAGCTGTGTTATACCATAACGGTCACGAAGGTCAGCAAATGTCATGCCGCCCATCTTTCGTGTACGCTGAATCCACCCTGCGAGGGTAACGGTCTTGCCTGCATCTGCTAGGCGTAATTCACCGCATGTATGAGTTCTATACATTGTAGTAATATAAAAATAGACACGCAAAGTTACAAAAAAGAAGTCCAAACAAAAAGCTGGACTTAGAATATTTGTCTAATCTTGTTTTAGAATTCTACAATTACGCTTGTGCCTAATGCTGAGTGTCGTGAAGTGTCAAGCCAAATACGGCAATTCTGACTGTGTGCAGCAACACGACAAATCGTCAGATGTAGTATAGTGCCGGTGTCGGAATCCTCCATCTCAGACAGTCTTTCAAACATTCTGTCTCGCTTGTTTAATGGAATGCCTGCACCTGTGTCTGATACTATCATTTGTAGATGCCCGTTTTGTGCACGACGTGTCTTTAATATTATTTCTCCTTTGTTCGTGTGTCGCTGAGACAGTCTCAATAGGTTGCTTATTATCAATGCTAATAGTTCGGAGTTTGCTTCTACGTTGACGTTTATCTCTTGTGTAGGCTCAAAGTAGAATGTTAATCCGTTTGCTGGTGGGTTCTCAGCGATGTATTTGTCAAATATCTTTTGGCATGTTGCATTTAAGTTGATGCTCTCAATGTTTATATGTTCTCTTGTCGCAAGGTTTTGGAGAATCTCCATGTTCTTGGCATACTCTAAGAGCTGAGGAACCGTTGCCTTGTTGAGTCCGTTGATTGCTACTAGACGAAGTTCTTTGGCAAGACTCATGATGAATGTCGATTTCATCTTGCTGTCTTTGATGACGTCGTCTAGTCGTGTTGCTGATCTGTCGTATGCCAGCCTCATCGTGTTGATCGTACCTTGTAGCTCTTCGTTCCTCTGTTGGAGACGTAGGTTTTTCATCGCAAATGCAGAGGTTAGCTCTCGCATTTTACGGTTGCTCTTCCTGGTTCTGATGATTAAGACTATGAGTGTGATGATCAGTATAAAGCATATCGAGAGCATCGTCTGGCCTATCATTCTTCGTCTCGCACCTGCAGCACGCTCCAATTCTCCTTGTTGACGAATCATTATAGGGGTATCAAGTTGCTTGATCGTTTCGTCTCCCATAAGTTTGCTTACTTGCGAATTTATGCTGTCGACAGACCAGGAGTATTCAAGCATACTCTCTTTTATTTTGTATGGTAATTTGATATTGTATCTGGATGTCAATTTGTCTGATGCGATCGCGCCAAGCATTAGTTTCATGTTGACTACTTGGTCTTTGGATACATCCATCTTGGCAATGTCTCGGATAGCTGCAGCAGCTTTGTCAAAATCGCCTATGGCAATATTATAGTAGTATCGAATTAATACCATAAAGTGTGTGTTCTGTCCCTCTTGAACAGACTCTTCGTCACTCATCAATTCGTTGTAGTCTCTAATGATGCTGTCGTAATTGCCAGTTTCTGCATCAAGCTGGCATTTCATAGAGATTAGCTGTACTTTGTGGTACTTCTCTTTGTATGTGTTTAAGCCTTTCTGTATGTATTCGTACGCTCCTGTGTAATTGTTTATCTGTCTCAATAGTTTGGCTTGGTCCAAATAGTACATAGACAGATTGCTGTTGTCGGGGTCTGATTGCTCTGTGATTGTAATTGCTTCTGCATTCTGCGCAATCGCTTCTTTCCATAATCGTAATCTTTCATAGTACGACATGAATCGACGGTAGCATTGTATGCGACCATATATATGGTTGTCTTCCAGTACCTCTCTCATCATGTTCTCAAGCTCAGTCTTGCCAATATGCATGGTCGTGTCACCTGATATGAGGACCTGAATGTACTGTGACCATCCGAAGTAGTAGCTGACTTTACTATAATTTCTTAGTGAGAAACGTTTTAATGAGTCGGTAGCTTCGCGGATTGCATTTATGTCCGCATTTGTGTGTATTTGATTTAGAAGAAGATACTGAAGAGCAAGGGCTTGCCTCTTGTTGTCATTTAGCATGGTAGATATCCTGTAGAGTTCGTCCATGTACTTTTTACCCTCTACAGTGTTCATGTTAAGTCGACATTTGTCTATTAAGTCGGCTTGTTTGTATTTCGCCTCGGTTGTGTCTATCTGGGCATAGGCGCACGTTGCAGCAAATACTGCAATTATACAACAAATTAATGCTTTTATGTTTATTGAGCGTTGCACCTCTACTTTGTTACTACGTACTACGATGTCAGCTATTACGCAATATCTTTTGCTAAGTTACATTAAGTACTTTTGGCGTTTGTGGCTGTTTTTTTGAGTCCTTGTCTTGTTGACCGATAGCCAATAGCTGTCGTCGGATATATCCCAAATAACTGAAGGCCTGTGCTTGGAAGCGTTGCTTGGGTTGTCTTTATATCGTGCGGCTCTCTATTAGTTGCATGAAGGTAGCTCTGTATCCATCTCCAATAGGTATAGTGGTATTGGTCTGGTTGAAGGATAATATTACTCCAGCTCTGTCTATTCCTCTGACATGGTTTATGTTGATGATGAATGAGCGATGTATGCGTATGAAATCAGGCGATGAAAGCCTGCGTTCCACTGCTTTCAGACTTTGTAAAGTGAGTATTGGCTTGCTCTCGTTTTCCAGATATATCTTTATGTAGTCTTTTAATCCTTCGATGTATATAATCTTAGGAATGTCAATGCGGACAAGTTTATACTCGCTCTTTACAAAGAAGTAATCTTCTTCGTTGTTCGTGTCTGTCGAGAATGATGCGTTGTTTGCGTTCGAGTATGCTTGCTGTTCTAATTCAATCTGACGTTGAGCTTTTACTGCTGCTTTGAGAAACTCATCAAAGTCAAATGGCTTTAGTAAGTAGTCTACTGCATCTAGCTTGAATCCTTCAATAGCATATTCAGAAAAGGCAGTGGTAAAGATGACTTTAGGTCGTAGCGCTGAAGATTCTGGCATGCTCTTCATAAGAGTTAGTCCTGACATGCCTGGCATTTGCACGTCAAGGAAGATCAGGTCCACATTGCCTTCCGAAATGCGGTCGTATGCCTCTTTTGCATTTGAGCATTGGCCGCACAATTCTAAAAATGGTGTCTGCTGAACGTATTGCGCCACGAGGTTCTGAGCCAATGGCTCGTCGTCTACTACTAATGTCTGAATCATTCTTTCGTATTGTTAGGGAGTGTTAGCTTCGCTACATACATGTTTTTCTTTTCGTCTGTACCATGAATAAAGGCGTATGTATCATGGTATTGAAGGTCTAGGAGCCTTTTTAGGTTTTGTAGCCCAATGCCGGAATGACTCCTGTCTTCGTTGTTTTGTGAGTCGTTGATCGTATTTTCTACGTAAAACTCTAATTTCTCAGATGTTACCTCTACATTGCATTTGATGCTCGAAGGCTCGCCTGGTATTACTCCATGCTTGAATGCGTTCTCAACTAGGGGTATGAGAAGTAGCGGAGGAAGAGTGAAGTCGTATGTCTCTTCAGGAAATTTGAATTCTATGCGAACGTTGTTGCAAAGACTCAGTTTCTTTAGATTTACAAAGTTCGTAATAAACTCAAGTTCGCTTTTTAATGCTATTTGATGCGCCGTGTTGTCGTATAGTATATATCGCATCATCTTGCTCAGACTATGGACTGCTTTTTGGGCGTCGTTTGGTGCTTGCCCGATAAGACTGTATATGTTGTTGAGCGTGTTGAAAAAGAAGTGAGGCTGAAGCTGATATTTTAATAGGTTTACTTCGGTCTCCAATTTTTCGTGTTGCAGACGTTTCCTGTCCGCATCTATCTCAGCAACTCTGTTGACGTATCTCAAACCTAATGATGCTCCTACTCCTAGTGAGTAGAAAATTATGTTGTTGTAGAGCCTGACGACATCCCAAGCGGTTACAGCACTTCTATAGGCTCTTTGTGGCGTGAAGTTTAATGCCACGTCTATAGCCCAACTTATTAGCCCGTCAATGTATCGCAGTACAATAAATAGAATGACGTTGAATATTATGAAATAAAAGTATTTCTTCTTGTATAGAAATTTGTCTATCGCAAATGAAAAGTTGGCATAAAAAGCCACACCTAAGCCGAATAGCATGAGCCAGGTTCGTGACATGTGCCTAATGTTTATTTCGTCATATCTCATCTGCACCATTAATGGTACAAGAATGAGTACCACCCAAACGGCAACGTGCGATAATACCGTGCCAATGGTATGTTTGCGACTGCTAGAGATTTTCATATGGAGAGTGAATTTTAGGTTGAATTATATTGTCTTAGGTGTTTTGTTGTATTTTGTGTTGTTGTTAACCATAGAGTAGCTTATGGTAATGCTACTCTATAGTGTGCTCCTGCTTTGCCTTTTGATATGTTGGTCAACTTGTTTTTGAGTATTCTGCGACGAAGTGGTCCAACATGGTCGATGAATACATGACCCTCAATATGGTCGTATTCATGTTGCGTGCAAATAGCATTCACGCCTGAGATTACCTCATCGTGTTGCTCTAGATTCTCATCCAAATATTTTATTCGAATAGTTTTTGGTCGCTTGACCTCTTCTGATATTCCAGGTAAGCTCAAACAGCCTTCGCGGAATGTCATCTCCTCTTCGCTTTCTTCTATTATTTCTGCGTTTATGAAGACTTTTTTGAAGCCAGCACATTCAGGATATGAATCAACCAACTCGTTCGCATCAACTACGAATAGGCGAATATTCAAACCGATTTGTGGCGCAGCAAGACCGCAACCCTCTGCTTTATACATGGTGTCCCACATATTCTCAATGAGCTCTTTCAGGTTAGGATAAGATGCGTCAATCTCGACTGATGGTTGACGTAGAACTTTATGTCCGTATTGATAGATAGGTAGTATCATGATAAGTTTTTCAAAAACACGCAAAGTTAGCTAAATTTCCGTTAAGAACAATTTTGTCCCTTCTTAATTTGTCGATTATCGATAAGATTAGATAATATGAATAAAACAAAGGGCGAATTGTGTGCGCATGTTTGATTGGGTTGGCGCAAGATGCTGTAATGCCAGGGCGTCGCACTGAAAATCAAGTTAATGTCAATGAGTTGCGACTATGTCTCGTATGCGAAGTGACTGAAAATTTCAGAATATCGGCATTTTTAATGGGTAAATATTTGGATTTGGAGTAATAATTCGTTAGGTTTGCAAAATCATATAGGGTAAATGTACGATGGTTTCTAACGAAAGTTATTAAAAACGAAGTGGCAAGTCGAGCACGCAACTATAGATTGTAAAGTGGAAAGAGAACTGATTTATATTTTACTAGCCCTAGGTTTGGTCGGGTTGTTCCAGTTGTTCTACTGGTCTTTCTTTATGTTTAGATTTTCTAAGCGTAAGGAAAAAAATGATAGTCGCCCAAATAAAGCTGACTTCCCCCCTGTGAGCATTGTTGTTTGCGCTAGGAATGAATCAGAAAATCTCAAGAAGCTAGTGCCTGCCCTCATGGCTCAGCGGTACAAGGATAAGCAGATCGTAATAGTTGATGATGCTTCCACAGACGAAACAGAGCTTACTTTAGCCCAGCTGCATAGCGAATATCCGTCATTGTATTACACCACCATTCCAAGGGATGGTACATTCGCTCACAGTAAAAAACTTGCAGTTACAGTCGGTATTAAGGCCGCTAAATACGAGCATATTCTCTTCACTGACGCAGATTGTATGCCGACATCTAGCGAATGGGTCCTGAAAATGATGCAAGCATACACTGAGAAGAATGAAACCGAACTCGTTATCGGTTACGGTAGATATGAAAAAAGGTCAGGCTTGCTTAATCTTATTATCCGTTTTGAGACTTTCTTTAATGCAGTCCAGTATATGGGCTTCGCTAAAGCTATGCGTCCTTTTATGGGTGTAGGTAGAAATATGAGTTATACTAAGTCTCTCTACGAAAAAAGCTCAAAGTTTAGAAAGAATTGGAAGATTCAGTCCGGTGACGACGATTTGTTTATCTCTGAAGTCGGTACCAGAAAAAATACCTCTATTTGTTTCGATCCGGATGGTCAGACAGTCAGCGAACCTAAGCCTACATGGAAAGAGTGGTCCGCCCAAAAGTCTCGCCATGTGACAACGGCACCTTATTACAGATGGAGTGTTAAGTTTATGCTTGTGATGGAATTATTGACACGTCAACTACTATTGTGGGGGGCGATGGCAATCTTGATAGTTTATTGGAATATTAACGAGATTTTACCAGTCGCGATTTTGAGACTACTTGGGGTTCGTTGGATTTTGATGCATGCTGCTTTAGGTGTCGCAGCTACGAGAATGCACTCGAAGGAAAAGAATAGAGGTAGATTGTTATGGCTGTGGTCAATCCCTGCTGATTTCTTGCTGCCATGGGTGCAGCTGGCAGCATGGATGTCAGGTCGCGCAAGTAAAAGTTCAAATAGATGGAAGTAATGGAAGAAATAGTTTTTGCGGAAGAGTTTCCTTCCACATCCTACTCTGACAAGGCAAAATACGATCTGGAACTTGTCGGTAGAGCTATAGCAGGTGATCAGAAGGCCTATGCCGAGCTATTGTCACGATATAGAGATTCTATCTACTTTATGTTGTTGAAGATGGTTAACAATAAAAGTGATGCAGAAGACTTGACTATCGAGGCTTTCGGTAAGGCGTTTAAGAATATCCGCCAGTATTCTCCTAATTACGCGTTCTCTACATGGCTTTTCAAAATCGCATCTAATAATGGTATCGATTTCTTGCGTCGTAAGCGCGGTTTCATTATCTCTATTGATGGCGATGATCAGAAAGAGGATAGCAAACCTATGACAGTTATTGATGAAGGTCTCGATCCAGCTGAGGCTATGATCAAGTCACAGATTGCCGACCTCGTTAGAACAGTCGTACAAAAGCTCAAGCCACGATATCGTACTCTCGTCGAGATGCGCTACTTCCAGGAACTGTCTTATGAGGAGATTGCTACTCAGCTGGATCTCCCTCTTGGTACAGTAAAGGCTCAGTTGTTCCGTTCTCGCGAACTTCTTTATAATATCTTGAAGAATACAGAAACAGCGCAGGATCATTATAGACAAGATGATGATATCATGGATGACGATGAGTAACTCGTTATCTGTCAGTGATATAATAGTATTATTATTACCGAGACGATGCCGCTTCTTTTGGGGCATCGTCTCAGCATATTTCTAAGACAAAACAATAGAGGAGGTTTTTTAATGTCAGCATCTAATGTGACAGTTGCCGCAAAGAAGGTTACTACTTTCGGCTTAGGACAGATGAAACAAAATGGTGAGAAGATATCTATGCTTACTTCGTACGATTTTACTATGGCTAAAATCGTTGATGAGGCAGGTATCGATGCAATACTTGTAGGAGACTCAGCTTCTAATGTGATGGCTGGTTTTGATACGACTTTGCCTATTACGCTTGATCAAATGATATATCACGGAGCTTCAGTAGCAAGAGCAGTTAAACGAGCTCTGGTTGTTGTAGATATGCCTTTCGGTACCTATCAGGGCGATTCTAAGTTGGCTCTCTCTTCTGCTATTCGTATCATGAAGGAGACCGGCGCAGATGCTCTTAAGTTAGAGGGTGGTGAGGAGATTCTCGAGTCTATACATCGTATCCTCTCCGCTGGTATACCTATCATGGGCCACCTGGGTCTTACTCCGCAATCTATACACAAGTTCGGTACATACACGGTGCGCGCAAAGGAGGAGGCTGAAGCAGAAAAGTTAGTCCGCGATGCTCACCTTCTTGAGGAGGCTGGTTGTTTCGCTATAGTACTCGAGAAAATCCCTGCAGTTTTGGCAGAACGCGTAGCAAAGGAGCTGACTATACCAATTATAGGCATCGGCGCTGGCGTAGCAGTCGATGGTCAGGTACTGGTGGCTCACGATATGCTTGGTATGACCAATGGGTTCTCTCCTAGATTCTTGCGCCGTTATGCGCATCTTTACGAGGAGATCTCTAGTGCCGTAGGCGAATATGTCAAGGATGTCAAGGCTTCTGAGTTTCCTAATGAAAAAGAGCAATATTAGACAATATATTATTAAGTTATGCTAGAAGTATTATACGAAGACAATCATTTGATTGCAGTGAATAAGCATGCTGGTGATATCGTTCAGAGCGATAAAACTGGTGATGCAACACTGGCTGACGAAGTTAAAGCATACATTAAGGAAAAGTACAATAAGCCAGGTGAGGTTTTCTTAGGTATTGTACACCGTATCGACCGACCTGTATCGGGTGTCGTGCTTTTCGCCAGAACCAGTAAGGCGTTGGCACGTCTCAATGAGATGTTTAAGAATCATACTGTTACTAAGATCTACTGGGCAATTTGCCAGGATCGTCCAAGAGAAGAGAGCGCTGAACTTAGACATTATATGTCAAAAAATGAGGATAAGAATAGGGCTAATGTCTCTATAAATCCTCGTTCAGGTTATAAGGAGGCTGTCCTAAGCTATACTCTTTTGGCTTCTACACCTAATATAAATTTGCTCGAGGTTTCTCTTCAGACAGGTCGCCATCATCAGATTCGTGCCCAGTTGTCTCGTATCGGTTGCCCTATCCGTGGCGATCTTAAATACGGCGCAAAGCGAAGCAATGAGGGCGGTGGTATAAATCTCCACTCCCGTAAACTCGTCTTTAAGCATCCTGTGAAGGACGAGACAGTAACAATTATTGCACCTACTCCAAAGGATAATGTTTGGAGTATTGCCCCAAATGATTGATAAAGAGTTTTGTTGTCACTAGAAAAAATAGAGAAAGAGGACTTGGCTTGTCTGCCTTATGGGTTGTTCCCAGGAACAATCAAGCTGGTGGACAATTCGTATGTCGCTAGAGCAGTATTCAAGGAAATCGAATCTACATGCAAAATTGTTGGATTCGATACCGAAACTCGCCCCAATTTTCAGCGTGGTAAGATGCACAGAGTCTCTCTGTTGCAGATATGCGATGGCGAACGTGCTTGGTTGATTAGGTTGACGGTCGTTGGCTTAATCCCCGAAATACAGCATCTCTTTGCTAATCCAAATATTATCAAAGTTGGCTTGTCCGTAAGTGATGATATCCGTGCACTCAGGGGTAGAGGCGAACTCGATCCAGTCAATGTAGTCGATGTTCAGGATGTGGCAAAACAGTTGAATATTCCTGATATATCTCTCGCTAAATTGGCTGCTCGTACCCTTGGTATACGTATCAGTAAAAGACAACGCGTAACTAACTGGGCGGCATCTTCGCTAACGGTAGCTCAGCAGAATTATGCTGCTACAGATGCTTGGGTAACCCTTAGAATATATGAAGAACTGAAAAATGGCGTCGTTATGATTCCTCAGATGGAGGAAATCGTTAGACGTAGATTGGATTGTCAAGCCTCACAAATTTTATCCGAAAACGAATCAGAATGATACATATTCAGCTTAAGCAGGGAAAAGAGCAGAGCCTGCAGAGATTTCACCCATGGATTTTCTCGGGTGCTATACAAAAAATGGATGGTAAGCCTCAAGAGGGCGATGTTGTCGAGGTCACTGATGCTTTGGGTAGCTTCTTGGCTGTCGGTCACTATCAAATAGGTACTATAGCCGTACGCGTCCTGTCGTTTGAGCCTGTTGCTATCGATCAGGATTTCTATAATCAGAGAATTTCTGAAGCTTTTGAACTTAGAAGAAAACTTGGTCTGGTTGGAAATGATCATACCAATGCATATCGTCTTATTCATGGTGAGGGAGATCGTTTGCCTGGTCTGGTTATCGATATGTACAACGGAACTGCTGTCGTTCAAATGCACTCTGTCGGTATGTACGTGCAGCGTGCGTTGATTGAGGAGGCCTTGAAGAATGTTCTCGGTGAGAATATCAGGGCTATATATAATAAGAGTGAGGGTACTCTTCCTTATAAAGCTGGCTTGGAACCTCATAATGCGTATGTATGGGGCTCTGCTCCTCAAGAAATGGTGGCTTTGGAGAATGGCCTTAAGTTCGCACCAGATTGGGAGCATGGACAAAAGACTGGTTTCTTCGTCGATCAGAGAGAAAATCGTGCACTTATCGAGCGTTATAGCAAGGATCGTAAGGTGTTGAATATGTTCTGCTATACTGGAGGTTTCTCTATGTATGCTATGCGTGGCGGTGCTAAGTTGGTTCACTCTGTAGATAGTAGTGAGCGCGCTATCGAACTGACTAGAGATAATATTAAAATCAATTTTGGCGACGATGATAGGCATGATGCTTTTGCCGAGGACGCATTTAAGTTCATGCAGAATGCTACAGAGGATTATGATCTTGTGATTTTGGATCCTCCAGCTTTCGCTAAGCATTATAATGTATTGGGCAATGCATTGAAAGGGTATAGAAGATTAAATACCAAGGCTCTTGAGATGATTAAGCCTGGCGGTATATTGTTTACTTTCTCATGCTCTCAGGTCGTTACTAAAGAGATTTTCCGTACAATGGTATTCTCTTCTGCAGCTAAGGCAGGCCGTAAGGTTTCTGTCCTTCATCAGTTGTCACAACCAGCAGACCATCCAGTAGATATTTTCCATCCAGAGGGAGAATATCTCAAGGGATTGGTTTTGCATGTGCTATAGAGTTTTTTAATACCGTTTTATTAGGGGAGATAGTTTGATTCCCTCATTTTTTTGATATACAATACAAAACATCGAGATGACGTTTGCAGATTTTGAATTTGAATATGAATTGCAGGATAGTTTGGACGCAATGCGTTTCGAAACTCCTACTCCTGTCCAGGAGCAGACTATTCCTGTGATAATGAATGGAAAGGATATTATCGCCTGTGCTCAGACTGGTACAGGTAAAACAGCTGCATATCTGTTGCCTACTATCAATCGCATAGTGCGCGAACCACAGAAAGGTATAGATACAGTAGTGCTCGTGCCTACTCGTGAGTTGGCTCTTCAGATCGATCAGCAGATGGAGGGATTCGGATATTATGTTCAGGTCTCTTCCGTAGCTGTGTATGGAGGTAATGATAGTAATGAGTGGAATCGCCAAAAGAATGCTATCGTAGAGGGCGCTGATATTCTTATCGCAACTCCTGGTCGACTTCTTCAGCATATTAGTATGGGTTATGTCGACTTTAGTAATATTCGTTGCGTAATTCTTGATGAGGCCGATCGTATGCTCGATATGGGCTTCTATGACGATATCATGCAGGTGGTTAAGCAGATGCCTGTTGAAGGCCGCCAGACTCTCATGTTCTCTGCTACCATGCCTCCTAAGATTAGAGAGATGGCTAAGGCTATCCTCCGTGATCCTCAAGAGGTAAATATCGCTATCAGTAAGCCTGCAGAGGGTGTTAGACAGGGTGCCTATGTAGTATATGATCCTCAAAAGGCAGCTGTCATTCGACATCTTTTAGAGGGTAGAAAGGATCAGAGTATCATCGTGTTCTCCACTAGAAAGCAGACTGTTAAGGAACTGGCACGAGAGTTAAGACGTTCTGGATATAATGCCGATGTTATTCACAGCGATCTCGAACAGAAGGAACGTGAAGAGGCTCTGCTTAAGTTCCGTAATCGTCAGACGAATATTCTCGTAGCTACAGATATCATTGCAAGGGGCATTGATATAGAGAAAATAGATGTGGTAATCAATTACGAGGTGCCTCACGACGCAGAGGATTATGTTCATCGCGTGGGTCGTACTGCTAGAGCTCAGACTCAGGGCGAAGCGTATACTCTCATCTCTGAGTCCGATATGTATGCTTTCGGTCAGATAGAGAAGCTGATAGAAATGACAGTAGAGAAGCTGCCTCTTCCTGCAGAGTTGGGTGAGGGACCTGAGTATGCTCCTAATAAGCGCATCAGTAGAAGCCAATATGGTCGTCGACAGCATAATGCCGCTAATGCTCAAGATGGTAGAGGTCAGTCTCGTCGTCCGCATAATCATAATCAGAATGGTAATCAGCGTCGCGAACGCCGTCCTCAGTCTTCGCAGCTTCAGAATAATGCAAATCTTGAAACTGTGACTAATGTTGAGGCTGCTCAGACTCCTGCCTCAGATGTGGCACAGCAGCCTGTTGCTCAGCAGGGTCAGGAAGAACGCCGTCGTAATAACAATAATAGGCATCGTCGACCATCTCGTCCTCAAAATGCAACCAAGGAGTTTAATTTCGAGATGCCAAAGGGAATTTCTCAAACAGATTCTAATCCTACGGTACAGTTTGCAGATGATCGTCAGTCTCGCCGTCGTAGACCTCAGCCAAGAATGGATAATGCAGATAGACCAACACAGAATAGCATAGAGCGTAGACAAAATCCACAAAGGCGAAGGTATAATGACAGTAAACGTAGAGATGATAGACATCGTTTTGAAGGAAAATCTCAGCACAATGCTCAGTCATCTCAGCCTGTAGCAGAGCAGAAATCAGGTCTGTTTGGAAAGGTTAAGAACGTTATTAAGAGCTTTTTCGGTAAGAAGGAATAATATTCCATCTATTTGGCATGAATATTGATGTAAATATAATAGTGTGTTATTGTAAGTTCCCTATATTTGCATTTGTATGAGGATAGTGACTAAATTCATATTGGCGGTTTCCGTATTTCTGTCTGCGGTTCTCTGTGCTCAGGCACAGGAGAATGAGGAATGGAAGTACCAATTGCCCAAGGAGTGTTGGGATGCTATGATAGCTGGAGAACATCAGATTGTTGCCAAATATTTTGCTCCTAGTGTAGAGCTGACTTTGCCTAGTGGCTCTGGCCTGTATAGTAGTAAGCAGGCTACGGTTATTCTTCGGGATTTCTTTTCAACTAGCACTGTGTCTCGTGCCGATATCGGTAATGAAAGACAGACTGGTAAGTCAATTATGATGATAGCAACCTTTGAAATCTCTAATCGCCCTTATAGAGTGTATATCCTTACTCAACAGGGCCAGAATGGATGCCAGATTCAGAAGTTGCGAATTGAAGAAGATAAATAAATACATGTATAGATATGATTCCAGATTTTGATCAATATTTAAGCGAGTTTATTGATAATGCTATAAAGGAGGATGTCGGTGACGGAGATCACTCTTCTCTCTCTTGTATCCCAGCAGAGGCAATAGATCGCGCGCAACTCATTTGTAAGGAAGAGGGTATCATCGCCGGTATCGATGTGGCTAAAAAAGTATTCCTTCGTCTCGATCCTACTACTAAGTTTGAGCAGTTTATCCAGGATGGTACTGCTGTTAAGAAGGGCGATATCGCTTTTAAGGTTGAACTTCATACTCAGAAACTCCTCCTCGCAGAGCGTTTGGTCCTCAATATCATGCAGCACATGAGTGGTATTGCTACCACTACAAACAAGTATGTTAAGATTATTGATGGCCTTCATACCCGTCTTCTCGATACTCGTAAAACTACTCCAGGTATGCGACTTTTAGATAAGTTGGCTGTCAAAATCGGTGGCGGTGTAAATCACCGTATCGGACTTTTTGATATGATTATGCTCAAGGATAATCACGTCGATTTCGCTGGTGGTATCGTAGAGGCTATCGAACGTGCACAGAAATACCTGAAGGATACTAATCGCGATTTGAAGATCGAACTTGAGGTAAGAAGCATGGAGGAACTCGAAATAGCACTCCAGCATGGCGGCGTAGATCGCGTAATGCTCGATAATTTCGATATCCCAACAACTCGTAAAGCTGTCGAGCGTATCGCCGGAACAGTTGAAACAGAGTCTTCTGGCGGTATCACTATTGACACATTGCGTGCTTATGCAGAGACTGGCGTAGATTATATCTCAGTCGGTGCATTGACACATCATGTGGCTAGTTTGGATATGAGCTTGAAGGCAATCAACTAAAAGCCAAGTTAAATCAGTCTCTTCGTGTTGCAGAATAGAGAAATATTCCTATCTTTGTAGTACAGAAATGAGATATCAAAGACATAGTCGCACTGGATTCTTTGATTGTTAAACTCAACAGAAATAATCAAAAGGGCGACGCTAATTGTTACAATGGCGGGCTTCACCACGTAAGTGGTTGCCACTTTTTCGGCACGGAAGATTACAGACGTAATAAGGCACCCTATTCCTATTATATAGGAGTTTAAATAATCCGGCCGTGCGACTTTTTTCTATACAACGACTTAGCGGTTTTCTCCCCTAAGTCGTTTTTTTATTCCCTTTTTACGCCGCCTTCCCTTTGTTGAATCCATAACCTTCCCTTAACCCTTCCATAAGGCTCGGCTTAACCCTCCTAATGCTTCCTCCGTCTTCCAATGACTTGCAGATCCTTGTCTCATTGCTATTATTGTCATCTATCCCTGTTTTTGAAATCGTTCTAATTCATCTATTTGTCCCTCCATTATTTTTCTTATCTTTGTCTAGACTTAAATATTACTACAATGAACAATTTTACTTTCTTTAGCCCTACTAAGTTCGTTTTCGGTAAGGGCGTTGAAGCGCGAACAGGTGATCTATGTAAACAATTCGGTGCAACTAAGGTTCTTTTGGTATATGGTGGAGGCTGCGTAGTTCGTAACGGTTTACTATCTAGAGTGGAAGATTCTCTTAAGTCTGCTGGTGTAGCTTATGTTGAATTCGGTGGTATTCAGCCTAATCCTATTGATA
>JAKSLC010000020.1 GCA_024401415.1 Bacteroidales bacterium
AGCGGAGATCAGCACTCCGCGCCGGGCAGGGCGGCGCTACCCAGGCGAGAATCCATGTGCTATCTAATTTTACTAATAGTATATATGGTGACGGCTCGACGATTGTCGGGCCGTTTTTTTTTGCGATACAACATAGAGGGATTTGCAGGGGTAAGAAGAAAGCCGATAACGAACACCATTCGCTATCGGCTATAATTTGTAAATAGGAATTGCTTTAAGCCAAAACTGTGACTTTAGTCATTTTGACATCATCAACAGGGCGGTCGCCAGGAAGAGTTTTAACAGCTTGAATTTTCTCCACAATATCCAAACCTGATATCACCTCTCCGAATACGGTATATTCGCCATCGAGGAATGGAGTACCACCTACAGTCTTGTATGCATTCTTAGCCTCAGCAGACATACCCACGCTTTGCTTTTTAGCCTCTTCCTTTGCCTGTGCTATGAGTTTATCCTGGAGAGCTGAGAGACCTGCGCGATCACGATTCTTACGAAACTCCATTATTTCTTCTCTATGCTCCTGAGCTAAACGATCGAGAATATTCTGCTCAGCAACCATAGCCATTTGCTTTATGAACTGATTGAGCTTACCATCGTTATAGATTTCGCCCCAAACGATATAGAACTGAGAACCACTAGAACGGCGTTCAGGATTAAACTCATCACCGAGACGAGCGGCAGCCAAAGCACCTCTTTTATGGATTAGACCAGGTTTAATTTCAGCCTCGATAGTATAATCAGGACCGCCCGAACCATAATTAGCACCCTTTTTAGCATTTTTGGTATCAGGATCACCACCCTGAACCATAAACCCCTTGATGACACGATGGAAAATAGTACCATCATAATACCCCTCATTAGCCAATTTAATGAAATTGTCTCGATGAAGAGGAGTCTCATCGTAAAGGCGAACTGTAATATCGCCAAGTGTTGTTTGTATTTTTACCTCTGCCATATAATATAGGTTGTCTCTTTTTTTTACTCTATTACTCTTACGTAGTCTGATTTACGAGCCTTAGCCTCTTTAGGTTCTACAGCTGGGATACCGAGAGCTACGTGACCGATACCCTCGTAATTACCCTCTATACCCCACTCCTTAAGCAGCTGTTTGCCACGCTGGCTTGCAAAAACCTCCTTTGCGCGATGAATCCAACAAGCGCCCAAGCCTATTGCGTGAGCTGCATTGAGCATATTACCCATTACAAGAGAACCATCATACAGATAAGTATTTCTTGACACATCAGCGAGAACTATGATAATGACTGGAGCCCCATAAAAAGGATCAGCGTCAGCACCTAATACTTCTGCATTAAGACGCGACAACTCGTCGCGCAAAGACTTATTCTTAACTACGACAATAAGAGGTGATTGCATACCCATACCAGTAGGGGCTGCCATACCTGCCTTAGTAATTTGGTCTATCAGATCCTGAGAAGGCATATCGGGTTTAAAGCCCTTAATACTTCTGCGAGAATACAATGCATCCAGTGCTTGCATAAGGTAATGATTGTTGAAATAAAAATGCTCAAAACAGATTTAAAAAAGTATCTCATAAATCGTAGCACAAATGTAGTACAATCTCAACGACTGACAAACAGGAAATTCTAAAAAAGAGAGAATGAATAAGTATATTTTATAGGGGAATGGGAAAGCATATTCACCGCACGAATATTTGCATTAATTACTTTCACGAATATTTGCATTAATTACTTTAATATCTATGTACAACAAAAATAATGAGTAGATTTGAAATTGTTTTGAGGGCTACCCTCGCAAGCCATAAAATTTCAAGGAACTTTAATTGTATAACTATGATGAGGAAAGCATTATTACTGATTATTGGATTATTCCTATCCATTTCGGGATATTCCCAATACATGCCAGACACGACTGTTCAGGTTTGTGCATACTGGAGCAAAGGAAACAAAGCAGTATACGAATATAGACAAAAGACAACGAACAAATCTCCCAATGGAGAAGAGACCGTAAAAAAAACATCTGCAGAGACAATTATCGTAGATATACTTGATAGCACGGAGACATCGTACGATTTGCTTCTAAGCTACCGAGACT
The DNA here is from genome assembly GCA_024401415.1 of Bacteroidales bacterium. Lineage (GTDB taxonomy): Bacteria > Bacteroidota > Bacteroidia > Bacteroidales > Marinilabiliaceae > W3P20-009. The sequence goes on from JAKSLC010000020.1 coordinate 2,074, forward strand.
GTAAACAAGACCAAGATTCTAACAATACTCCACTTAACGAGACATTAACTAAATTAGCTGAGTCAGTCAAAATAAAAGTCAAAACTGATGAGTGCGGAAGCATCCTTGGTATTATAGATATGGGTGAAACTTTATCTCTCATGGATGATTTTTTAGTAAAATACATAGATGAAGTATATGCGAAAAACGAACAAATGTCGCTTGCCACACCCAAAGAAAACTTCTTAAATACTATGAGGAGCATCATTACCCCTGAGTATTTGAAAAGTGCATGCATAGACGAGCTATCTGCTCTATTGATATATCATGGATCCAGAATGGATATTAACAGTGAATATGAAGCAGAACAAAGGTATTCGATTGGGGATACCACTATAGAAGGAACGATGAAGTTTTGGGTTGACATAGAAGAGTCTGACTCAGCGTACGTAGTAATTCGCTCATATACAAAAGTTGACGGAGATGAGATACTTAATGGCATCAAGAATTTCATATTGCCAATGGTAAAAAATATAGTACAGTCTCAGAATGAAGATCCAAACAGAATAGAAGAGGAATATAAGAAATATATAGAAGAGACTCATCTGACAGCTACATTTGAACAATACTCGACGAATGTAATACACGTATATGGTGGCTGGACAGTAGACTGGTTATTCGACCGTGTTATAACTATAAGTAACGACAATGGGACAAATGAGATAACGGATTCGCGATCAATCACCTTAAAAGAACTACAGTAAAAATATAAACATAAAAAAGAATGGACTATTTAGCTTGACGAAGCAGAATAGTCCATTTATTATATCCAATAAGCTACCGACAGCTTATCTATCCCAAGGATATTTAACTCCCCACTCCTTACGGAAAGCGTCCATCTGCTGCATGATACGGACAGATTCAGCATGAGGCATATAATGAGACTCTATCAATCCATTCTCAATAGCCTCCTTACAAGCGTATACCTGATACTCATAACCTGTTATCTGAGGAGGGCAATCATGAGAAGCTATCAGCTGATAATCGTCGCCATAGATATCTACGTGATTAGGATTATTAATATTGTCAACTATGATATGCCCAGTCGAACCAGAGATAATGCCATGACGATCAGACTTCACAAGATTAGATGAAGAGAGAACAGCCTGACGATTATCAGAATAATTGAGAATTATACTACTTGAAGCATCTACCCCAGTATCAGTAACGATAGCTGTAGATACAGAAGATTTTATATCTGTACCGAAAATCATAGCGGCAAAATTCAAAGTATATACGCCGAGGTCCAGCAATGCGCCGCCAGCCAATTCAGGCAAATACATGCGAGGGCGATCTATATTAGGATAACACAGATTTGCTGTTATCATCTTTGGAGTACCGATTATACCACTATTTACAAGATCTAATATAGTTTTTGAAAAAGGCATATATCTAGTCCAAATAGCCTCAGTAACAAACACCTTACGTTCATGAGCTATACGGAAAATCTCCTCTGCCTGCCATGCGCATGCGGTAAAAGCCTTTTCGCACAAGATAGGTTTATTTGCCTGAAGACAAAGGAAAGCATTTTCATAGTGCTCAGAATGAGGAGTGGCGATATATACTAAATCGACTTGAGGGTCATTTACCAAATCTTCATACGATCCGTAAGCCTTATTGAACTTCCATTGAGATGCGAAAGACTTAGCCTTATCCAACGTACGAGAAGCTACAGCATAAGCCACGATATTCTTATCGGGTGTCATACCATTGATAGTGATTGCCATTTTTTCGGCTATCCAACCAGTACCAAGGATGCCGACACGGAAAGTACTACTTTGCATGTGAGTAAAATTTAGGGTATAGAGCAAAGGTATAGAAATAATTGAAGGATATAGAATAAGGTAGTATAAAAAGAGCGAGGACTACCATATAATAGGGAATCCTCGCACTTGAATACGTATATAAGACGAAAGCTACTCGCTAACGAACACCCACTGGTCGGCGTAGATATCGCCAGTGAATATAAAGAACAAATCGTGCTTACCGACGATAGGCTTCAACAATCTAGCCGCAGATTGAGATTCGTGAGAAAGAGGCACATAACCCACGCACTCACCCTCAAGAGAATCGATAACAATTTTTACGCCCCCTTTGAGTTCTGGTCGTTCATCAACAACACCACCTTTAAAGGAAATAATTCTTGCGCCATTCTCTCCGAAATCGACACCCGAGAGTCCGATCCATGCGCCTGCGATAGAGTCGTTTTTAACAACCATATTGGTAGTAGAATCAGATTCGAACTCGGTACGAATACCAGCCATCCAAGCCATTGTTTCTGCCTCGACAGGCTCATAAGGATTAAGAGAACCCACCTGAGGCACACCAGCGAGAGTACCTGTAATAGTCTGTATTTCGCCATCTTCAGTTACTGTTACAGCATCAATATGAGTAGAACGATAACCGCCCTTGACGCCCATAGCATCTTGAAGGACCTGAGCATGATATGCCAAATAATACTGACCCTTGAAATTAAAAATACTATGGTGATTATTTCCGCCGGTACCAAAGAAATCGCCAGGGTTATTAAATACTACCTTCTTGAACTCATAAGGTCCCATAGGGTCATCAGCCACCATATAAGCTATACGACCGTTACCAGGTTCATCAGTAGGACAGCTAAAATTCGTGCAATAGCTATAATAATACTTACCATTAATCTTATTAGCTCCAGCATCCTCGAAAAGATAAGGAGGACGGATACGAGCTGGTTCGCCCTCGAGTTCAATCATATTAGGAGCGAGTTTGCATACGCGAGCAGAACCTGGGTCTGCAGAATTCTTAGCCATTTCCTTACGGAACCTTTCCATAGCAGCCTTAGTAGGTTTACCATCTGCGCCCAAAGCAGGTCTCTTAGCCGGCATAGGAACGCCACCACCGAAGTAGATATAACCAGTGCCATCGTCATCGACGAGTACTGCAGGATCGAAGAGCCAAGGCACCTCATTACATGTAGGTGTCTCACGAGTAATTATACCATTACCGCGAGGATCTGTCCATGGACCATAAGGAGTGTCGGATACTGCCACAGCCATACCATTACCTCCATCAGCGAAATAGAGGAAGAACTGCTCCTTTCCATCTATATTTTTATGACAAGCAGTAGGAGCCCAAGAACAACGAGCATACTTACAAACGCCATCATCGCCAGCGACATTCATAGCGCCATGATCAGTCCAGTTGACAAGGTCTGCGGAAGAAACGCAATTGATTTTATGTATACCCTGATAAGAGTTATTTTTGATATTACCCTCATCGTCGTACTCATAAATATCGTCTGTCATGTAGATATAGACACGATCATTATACACCATAGCATAAGGATCTGCGCCAAAACGCTGTTGATAGATAGGATTATGGTCGGTCTGAGCCTTATAACCATTCAATGGAGTAACATTATCAAATAGAGGCTCTGCATCAAAATTTGCAGAATTAGTACAAGATACGAGCGCTACAGCTCCTACTAATACTGGAAATAAGTTATTAATTGACATAGGATTTATTAAATAATAGTGATTGCTAACTGCACAATCGACTACGAAGTTAATCAAAATGTACAAAAAAGAGATGACGTGCATAAAAAAATGCACGTCATCTACTAATTAGAAATATAGGATACTACAGAACAGACACGTTATCAGATTCTGTACATCCATTAATAGTATTATCATACATAGCTTCGGCAGAAATTGAAGGCATATAATAAGAACCGGCATATGTAGCACTAAGTCTTATTGTAATAGTATGGGTAACTCCAGCTTGGAAATCGTCGACATAAGAGAGAACCCTATCGTCGCGGACATCCTGATAGCTAACGCCATTTGTACCTTCGGCCTGGAGGATTTCCCAACCGGCAGGAACTATATGAGTAATAGCGACATTCTTTATATGTCTTACACCTGTATTTCGGACAGTAACGAGAGCCTTAAATGTCTCACCCTGAGGAAGAGACTTAATATCTATAGGCGACCCCTTTTCTGTGACATAAGCTGCTGAAACATAAAGTCCGTTAGAACTATGAGATACAGCAGATTGTGACACATCAGAAACCGTGATAAGGCGGACATTAAGAGCAGAATTTCCTTCATTCTTCATTGAAAAATCCACATTCTTAACATCCTGAGCGATAGGTTCTGACCACATCATCTTAGTAGTCTTAACATCGGCGACCTCCTTCTTGCCTACCTTGGCAGAGAATTTCATCTCCTTAGCAACAGGATGAGCCTTGATATAGAGAGTCATGGCATAAAGAGCCATAGCAGTCTCGCGAGTACTCATCCAAGAATCAGACACGAGAGAGCTACGCAGAGCATCAGCCTCGACCTTATCCTCGGCACTACCCATCTTGCAAAGAGCGACTAGACGCATACTCTCGTTGGCATTACCAGACTTAACAAGAAGATCCCTTGCGACATCAGCTTGTCCGACCAAAGCATAAGCTACGGCGAGATTGAGCAAAGAATTAGAAGAAAGCTTAGACATACCCTCCTTGAGACGATTCATAGTACCGAGTTCAGCATTGTCAGAATTAGCCAAAGCGAATAGAGCGAACGAATAATCGTCAGTTACATAAGAAGTAAACGCCATTCTCCAAGTCTTAACCTGACGCAGCAAGTACGAGGTAAGTTGCTTCTTCATATCAGCATCTACGTAATAGCCCTGCCTTTCTGCTTCAGTGAGGAAGAGGTGGATATATGCAGATACCCAAAGATCTGTTCTATTAGTATTAGGCCAATAAGACATACCACCATCAGATGTTCTGTATGTAGCCAAACGAGAAATAACAGACTTGACATTATTTTCCACCTGTACAGCCTGGATCTTAGAAAGATCAGAGAACTGACTGAGATACAACTGAGGCAAAGCTCTACTAGTAATCTGCTCGCCGCAGCCATGAGGATAATCAATCAGATACTGGAGGCGAGGAGTGATATTGAAAGGTTCGAAAGCAGAAACCTCAGCCATTACATTATCAGCAGTAAGAGAAGTCTCATACTTCTTTCCAGGCTCTACACTCTGGCTTATAACCTTAGTCTGCTTCTGAGAAACAGAACGCACATGCAAAGGAGTAGATACGGTAGCAGACTCGCCCTTGCACTTAGCGCTAAGAGTAATAATACAATCCTTCGCTACATCAGACACCTTGATACGGAAACTTACAGTCTTATTATCATTAGCTACCAGTTCAACAGACTTAGTTGCCTCGCCTATAACCTCAACCCCATCAGAACAAGCTATAGAGACCTTAGCCTCGCCATTTACAGTAGCATTAGCGAAAACAGCAGCAGATACGGTAGCCTCATCATTAACCCCTACCTGACGAGGCATAGTAGGCAGCAACATGATAGGCTTAGTAACCTTAACAGACTTTTCAGCACAACCATAAGCCTCGCCATCACCAGCTACTACCATAACCCTTACTCTACCGCTGTAATTAGGGAAGTGGATAGTATGCTTCTTCTTACCACCATCGAGAACGAAAGGACCAGAGAAGTGGACCATAGGAGTAAAACGATTGACAGCAGAATTGGCACCATTATTAAGGAAATCGTCACCACCGACACTAAACATCTGTTCTATACGACCGCCAAAAGCACCGGCAACCAAGCTATACATATCCCAGAAACGAACACCTAGAGCTTCACGAGCATTAAAAGATCGCCAAGCATTAGGAGTTTGGAAATGAGTCAAATCCAGTAATCCCTCATCGACGATAGCCAAAGTATAAGCCATTTTACGTCCATCCTTTTCTGAGACGACTACTTCGACATCAGTCTCTGGTCGAACCTCATCAGCAACCTTTATGACAGGGGAAATCACACTCTTGGCAGAAGACACAGTAATAGGCGCTATACCGAACAGACGTATAGGCATATCGTTGAGAGTCTGTTCATAAGGCTGCACTTCGAACACCTGAATATAGGCATTAGGGCGCATATCCTCTGTTGTTTTGATCTTTACTGTAGTAGTCTCACTAGAGCAATTGTGACACTCAGTCATTAAGACACTTGAACCATTACAAACAGAGACTATAGCGCGGCCACCCTTTGAAGATGGGAAAGAGACGACGACATCCTCACCGACCTCATACTCCTTCTTATTGGTAGAGAGGGAAAGCATAGAAACACCGTCCTGACCGCTAAACGAACGGCGACCATACATAGAAGGCCAATCGAAATAAGACATTAAGCCAGCACGGTGACCGCTTTTCTTGTCAATAACACATATATAATATGTTCCCCACTCCTTTTTAGAGATATTCAGCTGGAAAGAACCACGACCATTCGCATCAGTAGATACCGATAACTTCTGCTTTGGAGAATTATACTCGCGAGAGATGAAACTTGCCAAATCAGACGAATTAGAATTCCACCACCAATACCAATTAGTCTTGTACACCCTAACCTCCAAAGAACGATTCGGTATAGGGGAGCCGTTAGCAGATAGAGAAGCAACATTAAACAAGTGTGCCTTATCTGTATCCAGATAATCGTCGAACTCAGGAGCCTTAACTCCTACAAAAGACGAATATGGAGCGAAAAGAGCAGAAGAAGCATCGACACTAAACTCACCACTCTCCTCATAAACCCTAGTGGCCAAAGTCATCTTCAGCATACCAGGAGCGGAATTGTCCATTTCTGTCTGCACCTTGAAAGAGGCATCTCCATTATCATTGACATTCCCCTCAGCGACACGACTACGATTACTAAAGAACTCCTTAGTTTGGTCATCAAACACATAACCATCATAGCCATTGAAAACGGTTTTCACTACAGAAAAATCGGCATCCACCTCGTATTTAAGATTTCTGGCTACGGCTCCACTAAGCCACTCGGTGTGCATATTAGCGTTCAACTCACTGCTAGAGAATACCTTTGGCAATTCGAGATTAATTTTCAGACGATTTGGTTTAACAGTTTCTACACGGATAGACTTACTAAACTTAGTACCACCCACACTAACTGTAGCGCGCCATGAACCAGTCTGCGCGTCAGAAGACGTCGGCACATTAAAAGTATACAAACCTAAAGCGCCTGTAGTTTTAGTAGCCTTATACTGGGTTTGACCAAGAGTATTAGTAACCTCCATGGTTACAGGATGAGATTCTGGCAGAGTATGAAGACGATCTGACAACATGAAAGCCAGATGGAGAGTATCACCAGGGCGCCACACACCACGTTCGCCGTAGATATAACCCTTCAGACCATTTTGTACGACATCTCCAAAGACATTGAAACTACTTGTAGAGATAGAATTATTATCGGCCAGCAACAAGCAAGACAAATCATCACCCTTGGAAGCGATAATGTGGTGAGGCTGACCATTAAGAACCTTGAAAGACAAATCGACCTCGCCATCAGCATTAGTACTACCAGATGCTATGACTTGATTTTGGAAATTGAACATCTCGACATTGACCCCTTGCATAGCAGTAGCAGAAGGGATATCTGTGGCGATGACACGCACAGGAGCATTAGCACCTCTACCATGGAGGGCCACCAAACCGATATTTGTAGCGAAGACATTCTTTTCAATTTTGCCCTTATTGATATAGAACGACTTTGTAGCAGGATTATCGCGATCTCTCCATTCATAATCTTCCCAATCGTACTCATCATACGAAGATTCCCAACGATCATCGGAATTTGCCCTATTAGTAAGAGAGCTTAAACGTTGAGCATCTAAAGCCTCCATTTCTTCGCGACTAAGGCGAGGCACAGTCTCCTCTGGCCAAGCAGAGAGATTATAATCCATACGAAGAGAGATACGATACATATCTCCAGGAGCAGCCTTAATCATCTCGGAGAGATTGATGGCGTAAGTATGCCATTGGTCGAATGAATTGCCATCAAAATATATGGTTTTAGAAGCGACAGGGCGACCCACCATACGCAAATTGCTAATGTAGTCGACATTTCCTGACTGCAGCATCTGACCGAAATTATTATGATAAATACGATAAATATCCACACGAACACCCTTCATCATTATAGCGCGGAAAGGTACTGTAACATTATCAGAAAGAGGAATAATCTCGCCAGACTTAAGGAATTCGATACCAGGCTTCACCTCATCGAGAGTAACTTCGTACGTCTGGTCATCACCTAGAGAAGCGCCACTCTGACTCTTGATAGAACCAGAAAGGAAAACCGTCACCTCTCCCTTCACGCTAGCGGCAGGGTAGATACGGAGTTTATTATTAAATACAGAAACAGTTCTAGTATCCTTGTCGACAATACTAGCCAACCCCTTAATATTCTGGGAAAGCTTTTTAGAAAATACGACCTCGATATAACGTTCATCACCATGGACACAAGACACGTCGAGGACAGTCATTTCGTACTTAGAAGGAATATTTACCTCAACGAGATCGCCCGCTTCCAACCCGAACTTCTCATTACCACGAGTAAAGAGACGGAAAGAACGAGACACTTCCTTCGCTTCGACAATAGCTGTCAGGGTATGTTTATAGCCATCGCTAGAATGAGACCAAGACAAATCGCATTTTTCGGTCACCGAGACATAACTCTCAACAGTTTCATTATCCTCGACATCAGACGTCTGGATATCGAAAACCAACTGATATTTATTTTCATCCAACTCATCGAAAGAACTGAGACTTGCCACCATAATCATAGGCAAAGTCTGGAAAGAGAACGAGAAAGATTTATCAGAGTCATCGACATTGAACCACTTTGAGAAATCGACCTTTACATTGTACTGCTTATTTCTATCCAAGACAGCATTGCAAACAATTGTATGATTGTCAGCGAACTTAAAATTGCCCAAGCTTGATGATGGAATGGAAGGAGATATCTTTACCATTTTAGAAGCAGGGAAATCAAGCTGCTTATCTTGAGGCACATCGTGAGCCAATACAATCTGCACGGCACCCTTACGGGAAACGACACCTGTGGTATAAGCCTCAACCAAAGAACTAAACTTAGGAGAAGACGATTCTCCACAAGAAGTAAAACAAAACAAAGCTGCCAACAAACAGCATACAATAGAGCAATTCTTCATTGTGATATATTTTTATCCTACAAAGATATAAAAAGTATATAACGAAAACATATTTACCACAAACAGGTTTTACCTGACTTCAAAAACAATAGACTTCTCGTCGCCATCATCAGACACGACCGTTAAAGAGTGAAAGCCCAAATCTGGCGAGATTGCCACCTTATGGTCAACATCGGTAGCGCCAAGAAACTCACCATCCAAATGCCAATATAACAAGGCATTAACCTTAGACGTAGCAGCGTGGCAAATGACCTGTTCGTAATCTCCAGTAAAACCCTTAGGGATAACCACTACCTGATTATTTTCTGGATAGACGATATCAATACTACTTTTGTATATACCATCGCAATCGTCCCTCATTGGAGGAAGCGGAGTATACCCAGAATGATGTTTCTTGTAGAAATACTCCATTGTAGGAGGCAGAACGAACCATGAACGAGTAATAATATCTTCCACACTCTCGCAATTGCTATTGACCTGCCAACGGAGATCCGGAGAGAGATGAACCAAGCGACAATAATCACACACATCAGTATTAACGGCAGACCGAGGAGCATTGACAGTATCTCTATACTCGCAACACTGTCCGGCACGGCAGCCGCTTTTACGACATACTACGATAGGATCAGTATCCTCTAGAGGTTCGACGAACCAATCAGAAGAAGGGAGAGCCGAAAAAGCATCGAACATAACAGGAGCGGCAAACCCGACACCAGTCATACCTGCGCGACCTTCTCCCGAGGCATTTCCTACCCAGACACCGACGGCATAATGAGGAGTGACCCCAAGAGCCCAAGCATCTCGACTGCCGAAGCTGGTTCCTGTTTTCCATGCGACACGCTTCATGGACGAGAAATGCCACCATTCGGACTCCTCCTCTGGACGTTCAAGACCTGCCATAGCCTTGAAAGTATACCATATGGAAGATGGCGAGAGTGGGACTTCAGACAATTTTCTTTGTGAGGAAGGATGCAGTGCAGATGAGAAATAAAGAGGGTGAATATTCTGAATATTCATGCTATGACCATCTTCATTGTATCCGTTAAGCATTCTTGCCATAGAGGCATACATACCGAGCATATTAAGCAGAGACCCCTCAGCACCACCGAGAATAAGCGAGGCGCCATAGTGATCGCCCGAATAATGAAGCGTATTCATACCCAAATCCTTGAGTGTATCCATGAAACGCCCTATACCATGCTGAGTCAGCATACGCACCAGAGGAACATTGAGTGAGCGACGCACTGCCTCATCGGCATGAACTGCGCCAGAGAACGTATGACTATAATTTAGTGGAGCGAAGCCACCAATATTCAAAGGAGTGTCTTGAATAAGCATCTGCGGAGTAATCTCCCCATCTGTCAGCATGGATGCATACAGGAACGGCTTAAGTACACTACCTGTACTTCGTTCGGCGGAGACCATATCAACACTACGAGCTTCTGAAGGGAGAGTAGAATTTCCGATATAAGCCAATATATTGCCTGTAGCTATATCAGCCACAAGGACAGCAATATTCTCAATATGATTAGAGCGATACTTCTCACAATAATTATCTGCGACACTCTGCAATCTATTCTGTAGAGAATAATCTATGGTAGACAACACAGTATTGCCCTTATAATATGCGGCAATTCTATCCAAAAGGTGAGGAGCCAAATCATCAAGCGGATAAGGCTTATCTGGCAGGGACTCCATTAGAGAAAGAGAGTACTCCTCTGTAGTCAACACCCCTTTATCACAGAGACTTTTCAAAAGACTATCTCGCTTACGCTGAAGCGCTACCCTATTGCGACCTACATTAATAAGAGACGGAGCATTAGGAAGGACGGCAAGAGTTGCACTCTCTGCCCAAGAAAGGAGGGAAGATGGGCGACCGAAATAGCGCCAAGCGGCAGCCTCCAATCCAACCACGTTACCTCCAAACGGAGCATTTGAAGCGTATATAGACAATATCTCTTCCTTAGAATACTTCAACTCAATACCTACGGCTGTGAGAGACTCCATAATCTTTTGCCATACGGTACGAGACCTATTGCCACGAGCCATACGAGCTATCTGCATAGTGATGGTACTGCCACCTTCGACGACACGGCCTGCATGTATATCATGGACCAGAGCTCTGCAGACAGCGATGAAATCAACTCCCAAATGATAATTGAAACGTTGATCTTCAAAAGCAATGAGACACTGAGCGAACTTCTCTGGGATAGAATCAGACGGTGCGAAACGCCACTGACCATCTTCTGCTATACGTGCAGAGAGAAGAGACCCATCAGAAGACAGGACTACAGTAGACGTCGGCTTATCGAAAAGAGGAGACGGAACAAAGAGTCGCAATGTCAGATACATGGCGACCAAGCATGATGATAGAACGATGATTTTACTGCGGCTAACAGACAGATACATGATACAAAATGATGATTATGCGCTCATATTGGACTCATAGCAGAGCCATACGGAGCACCAAGGGAGCACCAAGGGAGCTCCTATAGATCTCCTTTCTTCATCGCAAATTTTTGTTTTGCGAACAGTCCGGCAAGTATAGTTCCGGATATGGAATGCCACGCGCACGATATGGCACATGGGACTATTGACAACGGGTTAGTAGCCATGAAAAATGTGGCAGCAAGATTTGTAGCCAAACCTGCATTCTGCATACCCACCTCTATAGATATTGTGCGACGCTTAGGAACTGAGAAATGGAACACCTTACCAATGGAGTACCCCAAGAGATATCCGAAAGTATTATGACAGAAGACCACAGCGAAGGTAAGGAAGAAGAGCATTATACCATTTGAGATGAGGGAGTCGTGCACGGCAGATATGACGCCACCGACTATGCAGGCAAGACATATTACCGAGAGACCCGGCATAGTGGAACGCACGTTCTGAAAAGACTTATTCTCTTGCAGCAGATAATTCAAGAGGAAACCTACACCTACTGGAATGATAGTTACGATGAGTATATTGAGGAACATACCATACGTATCCACATCGACAGTCTGACCTGCCAAAAGGAGAACCAGCATTGGAGTTACAAACGGAGCCAAGAGAGTGGAGACAGTTGTCATGCCGATAGAGAATGCCACATCGCCCCTACACAGATAGCTCATGATATTAGAAGACACGCCACCTGGGCAACAACCTACCAATATTATGCCTATAGCGAGATCTGTTGACAAGCCGAAAACAACTGTCAAGGTATAAGCCATAAGAGGCATTATGGTAAATTGGGCTATAGTTCCAATGACAATATCCAGAGGGCGAGAAGCCAGAATACGGAAATCGGCCGTAGTGAGCGTGAGACCCATCGTAAGCATTATGATACCCAATATTATAGTTTGGGTATAACCCTTTACCCACAAGAAAGCCTCTGGCAGGAATAGTGTGATGACAGCCACTGCTATGATGAACAGAGAAGTATATGTGGACAATAGCCGTGAGAGGCGTTGTAAAATATTTAGCATAAATGTACTGATTTTTGACAGGAACAAAGATAATTGATATATTCGCACAACGAACTAACAGAACATAGATATGAAAAAAATTATCCTTTACACATTGGCCATCTGCCTTTTGAGTTCTTGCGATTTCTACAAAGGATTCAAGAAGGGCATGCAGGTGGGATTGCAAGTAGCAAACAATGCAAACCGAATAGTCAATGGTTTTGACCCAGAGATTGAAGAATATCTGACAAGTTTTGAGCGTGATACATTCATTCTTAATGACGACACTATAAAGTATAATGTAAGTGCCTTTGGTCAGGAAAAAGAGGTTAGTATAAAGCCTTTCCTTGCAGTGACATTCATAAAGCATGGCACACTGATGCTTGACATTGTGGGATTGGGCAGCAAGATAATCCACGTAGACCCTGTCTCTATGTTTGGCACTGACTACACAAAAATGCCACAAGCAGACATAATACTTGTTACACACGAGCATGGAGACCATCTTGATACGGCAGCCATAGCTACTATCACCAGGAAAGACGATCTATATGCTCCAAACACATTAATCTACAGCAATCAACGTGTAGCAGAAATTACAGGCATAAGCAAAGGCTTGGCTGTTGGTGATACTATCAGAGAAGATAAATATGCATTGAATCAGTTCAATATTATCCCTGTACTTGCATACAACACCACAGAGGGCCGCACTCAGTTCCATCCTAAAGGTCGAGACTTAGGATATATACTTGAGATAGAGAGAGAAACAAACAGCTTCTTCAGAGTATATATTGCAGGAGACACAGAGCCTATAGAAGAGATGAATAATCTTGGCGACATTGACATAGCGTTCTTACCAGTCAACCAGCCATACACAATGACCGCAGAACAGGCAATAAAGGCTATAGAGACAATCAAGCCAAAAGTTGTTTATCCATATCACTATGGAGATACAGACTTGACACCAATAGTTGAGCACTTCAAAGACAATAGTGATATCGAGGTAAGAATCAGACAGATGCAGTAATTAAACCTCAAACCATACAACAATGCCCGACAGAATAAATCTATCGGGCATTAATTATTTATGCGTAAAGAAGTTATATACTCGACAACATCAGCATTATGACTTATCTACCTCAAGGGTAACGATAGTCTTATTAAGCAACTGATAACCGATTTCACCGAAAGCGTATACGCCATTCTGCTTAATAGACTTACCCTCGAACTGACCTCCACCGAAATAAGAAGTACATGAGAAACATGCTACGACATTTGACTTCTGAGACAAGCCCTCATTGAACAACTGCTGGTAGTCTCCATTAGGCTTAGACATACGATACTCATCGCCAGCCTCAGCAGGAGAGAAGAAACTAACTGTCTTATTGACCTCATCTATCTCACGAATATCGCGATTAATGAGAGCTCCACCACACTCTGCGATGAGAGGAACGACCTGACCACGCTGCTTACGATACTCCAAGAGATAGTCGACTATATTAGCAGATTTGCCGTCGATCGTACATTCGCTCTGCACGAACGATGTTACAGGGAACTTGATGACAGGTGTGGTTTCATCTATTACATCGAAATTCATAATCTCGGCGCGAGCCACCAGGCCGTCATTAAGTTCAACATGAAGTACTACAGCATTAGTTTCTGACAATTCGCCATCAATACCGAATGCAGAATATGTCTTAGCCTTGCCAAAGTCCTCAAGATGGCAACATGATATATAGCCTACGAGAGGATTTTCGAACATACCAGGAATATCGTGCAGTGCACGAGTTGCGAAAGACTTATGAACTGGGGAATCGAAAGGCATGACGATTACAGAGAAGCCATTAGAGAACTGGTGTTCAAAAAGATTGCCGATATTCTCCTCATTGAAATGATCGAAACATATATTCTTGGCGATATCGGTAAAATCATCAACCATAATAAGATCGTCATTTACCTTTCCGACAGTATCCATGAAATATGGACTTGTACCTCCGATCCACTTACCCTTAGGGAGCTTACGAATAGCACTCTCCATACCTGTGAGCAACATTACACGACCTTCCTGAATGAAGGCAGACACTTCATCTGTTGTATATAGTTTAGTTTCCATAATTCATTTCCATTGTTTAAAGATTTCTTTCATATCAGGCTGAACTGCCAGAGCATATTTGCTACACAAATCATACAACGCATCAACGGCTTGCTGAGCATTTATTTTCTTGTCCGCAATGTCCTTCTGCATCTGGTGAGTACGCATCTGAAGAACATAATTCTTAAAGGTATAGGCCAATCGTCCAGTTACAATCTGGCTCCACTCTGGTCTACTTTTCGCAGGTATTGTAACCATAGTTTACATCGTGTTAAAATAGATATTGCTTATTAGTTGTTGGGGAATGTTACGCTCTCTTTTATAAAAACGTTACAATACTATTACAACCCATTTTTATTCCTCTGACAACCACGCAATTGCATCTTCAAGAGGAGAAGTTGTCAAGACATCAGGATCAATAGGATCAGAGCAGAATACTTCTCCTGTTCTAGCAACATCGCAACCAACTGTCAGGATCATCCTATATCCATCGAACAACGTGTATGTATCATTAGCAGAAGCATAACCTGCTGTTGGAGTACCGAAAGTACGGGTATAATCCAAGCCTCGGAAACAAATCAGAGAAGCCTCACCGGAGCTGGCAGTCAGGCTATCGGTAAGAATCGCAACGCGACAATCAATATGACGAGCAGCAGAGAGTCCGTATTGCCTCAACGTGAACTCGGCATTCATAGGAGTTGACACAGACCTACCCTTCATACGGAACAAAATATCAGAAGGGAGGAACTGATGAAGAGCAGCTATCATAGGAGTCATGTTACCACCTGTATTACCGCGAAGATCTATAACCGCGCCACGGATATCAGTTCTGAGAGAATCGGTAACAGACTTGACATAACCTACTGCTGCGGATTTACTACTCATGAACATAGGAATAGTTATGACGGCAATATCATCCACATATTTTACAGTTGGCATAATTGTCTGGGCTGTATCGAAATATTGCACAGCTGTTTGTGACATTAAGAAAGAATGTTTACCGCCTCCAACAGTCAAAGCTCTAGATATCAAAGCATGAGCCTCATCCATATTCTCAGGAGAGAGAGCTTTTATGGAATCTACCAAATTACCCCATTGTTCACTATCAGCGAATAGTCCATTTTCGTCTATGATAGAAAGAGCTCGGCTGACATAACCCTTTGGAGAGGCTTCATTTTCACAAGAAGAAGCCATAAACACAAATATGGCTAAAGCTAACGATGTAATTAAAGATTTCATCTAGAGTTGTTTTAAGACAAAGTTAATCATTTTGAAGACTAACCATAAAGAATTCTGCAAATATTAAACAGCAGAAGGCACGGAAAATTTAGCTTGTGCGTATGATGTGCGTATGACGTGCGTATGACGTGCGTATGACGTGCGTATGTGTTTGGAGGGGGATAGGCGTTGGTATTACTGGGGAAAGTATGGTCGCAAACATTCCAGAATTGTTGAATGGATATGTTTGAAGTTCTATTATTGTAGGGAATGTACACGTTAGATTGTAGGGGCAAATGAAAAAGCCATGCTGCATAAGGGAAACATTCATCTTTTTTTGTTAATTATTATTTACTATCTTTGCCACAAAACAGACAACTTTTAAGAATGAAACGTCTACTGATGTCATTATACTGCGTCACTTGTGCACTAGGTACCACAATAGCACAAGACGCGTTAACTCACTCACTTCCAGAACAACATTACGATGATGCGCAGTTATTGCTGGACGCGACGCTGTACGGTTCTGTACGAGCAGAGAGCAAATATTTCATAGAGGACTTTGCGAAAGAAGAAGGGCTTCTGACAGAGCAGAGTGTATTCAACCAAGCTCTAGCAGCCAAAAAAGCCTGGCATGGAGATGCAATAGGATTGATGAAAGAGTTTGTAGAGAACTATCCACAATCCAATCGCAGAGATGATATGCTATATCACATAGGCGACCTCAAATTATCAGAGGGAGCAATAAGTGAAGCATTACGATGGTTTGAGACAGTTAAAGATAAGCGCATCAGCAGAGAGTTGAAAGATGAACTATACTTCAAACGTGGATACTGTCTATTTATCAGAGGCAAGCATAAGCAAGGAATAGCGCAATTTGACAAAGTATCGTCGGCATCGCAGTATTCATCATCGATAAAATACTACCGAGCACATGTTGACTATGAGAACGGCAACTTGAACGAAGCTGTAAAAGCATTCACACAACTAGAGAAAGACCCTGTATTCTCTAACGTTGCCCCATACTATATTGCGCATATCCTATACCTACAAGGGAACTACAATGAGGCTATACGATATGCAGAGCCACTAACCAAACAAAGCAGTTCGGAAAAGAACATTGGCATGGTTCGCATTGTAGCAGATAGTTACTTTAACCTTGGAGAATACCCTAAAGCAGAGGCACAGTACAAGACACTTTTGCAGAAAAACAACAAAGTACTCAGAGCGGACTACTACCACCAAGGCATTGCTCAATATAAGAACGGGCATTACGAAGATGCTATATCTAACCTGAGCAAATGCACGAAAGAGAAGGACAATGTGACACAAAATGCATATTACCATCTGGCAGACTGTTACCTACACACAGGAGACAAAACAAAAGCAAGAAATGCATTTGAGTCGGCATCAAACATGTCATTTGACAGATCCATAAAAGAAGACTCGCACTTCAACAAGTTGAAATTGGGGTATGAACTGAACTATGCTCCATTTAATGATATTATATCTGAATTTCTTGCATTCATTGAAGAGTACCCTAACAGCGACAAGAAAGACGAATGCTATGACTACGTCAGCAAAGCCTTTGTGACTTCTAAAAAATATGAACAAGCGCTGTCTACCCTTGAGAAAATCGAGCATAAGAACCTTGCTATATACACTGCAATGCAACGACTGGCATTCTATCGAGGGTTAGAGCTCTACACAGACGGCAAATATGACGATGCTATAGCAATGTTTGACCGCAGTATAGAATTTGGCAGATATGATGCGAAGATAAAAGCCAGATCTTATTACTGGAAAGGCGAGAGTTTGTACCGTACAAACAAAACCAACGAAGCCTACTCTGAGTACCTGACATTTGTGAATGCATATGCAGCATCAGAGTTGGACGAGTTCACCACTGCACACTACAACATTGGCTACACTCGCTTTAACAAGAAACTATACAACGAAGCTAAATCGTGGTTCATTAAATATGTCTCTCTGAATGTTAAAGACAAGCATCTGCTTGCTGATGCATACAACAGACTTGGAGACTGCATGTACGTAGACCGCAACTTCAAGATGGCTATAGAGAACTATGATAAATCTATAGAGACATTTGAGGCGCAAGGAGACTACGCCATGCTACAAAGAGCTATATGTCTGGGACTCAGCCAGAGTAACGAGGTCAAGGTAGAGGAGTTGAAGAAACTTATAGAGAAATACCCGAAATCTCGTCTATGCGGCTATGCATACTACGAAACAGCACGAGCATACGTAGCACTTGAAAAGATTCCTGATGCGATATACAACTACAAGATTGTCAAGGAGAGATACCCTAAGAGCAGTCTAGCAAGTAAATCAATGCTCTACAAACGAGTTATCAACGAATATCCATCTACGCCAGAGGCTGCAGATGCGCTTGCAGGCTTAAGGAACGTATACATGGAGTCGGGCGACTTTGACGGTTATATGGCGTACACCAAGACACTTGGGTCATTTGCCAGAATTGACCTTCAGGAGCAAGATTCGCTAATGTTTGTTTCTGCGACACGCCTATACTTTAAGAACGACATGCAAGGAGCACAGCTGGCATTACAGGAATCCTTAAGTCAGTTTCCTGACGGACGCAATGCTATAGGAGCCAACTTCTACGTAGCAGACTGCTTCTACAGAGAAGGAGACAAAGACAAAGCGCTTGAGTCATACCAGTACGTAGCAGAGAAGCCACGTTCGGTATATACGGAGGATGCGCTATACAGACTTGGAGAGTTGCTCTATCAACAAGAATCCTACAAAGATGCACTTGCTGCATTCCGCAGACTTGAAGAAGAATCGGAAGTTGAGAGCAACAAGATAGAGGCTATCATTGGTCAGATGCGATGTGCACAGAAACTTGACGACACAGATCTCTGCATAATGGGAGCTGACAAAGTATTAGAGATAAATGATGCAGCGCCAGAGATTGTACGAGAGGCCAAATATCTGAAAGCAAAATCTCTCATATACCTAAAACGTTCTGCAGAGGCTCTACCTATACTTAGAGAATTGAGTCAAAACACTGTCAGCGCAGAGGGTTCCGAAGCGAAATACCTCGTAGCGCAATATCACTACGACAACAACGATACTGAATCTGCTGAGAAAGAGATATTTGACTATATTGAGAAAGGAACACAGCATCAGTATTGGTTGGCCCGTAGCTTTGTACTACTTGCAGACATATACCATACACGAGGTGACGACTTCCAGGCGCAGCAATACTTGGAGACACTTAAAGAGAGCTACAATGCTGATGACGACATAGATGAGATGATAACTCATCGTATGGAACTTTGGCACGCAGGTTCATCATCACTCGAATAACAGACTAACAACAGAACGACAATGATCAATAAACATATCATATTAGGAATAGCTGCAGTACTTACCAGTACAGCAGCCTTTGCCCAAGAGGAGACACAGACTATAGAACGAGACGTAGATGTAGTGAACTCATACCTTCCTACGTTACGCAGCCATCACAAACTACAGGTAGAACCTGTGATGGACGACACTATGCAGTACAACCCAACATTCAAATACAATGTATTGGGACGAATTGAGCATGTGAAGACTACGCCAGACAGCATCAAAGCAGCATCGATGTCATTTCCACGAGAGGAGAGTCTATATAATAGTCTTGTAAAAGGTGGAGTGGGAAACAGCGATGCTATGGCTGAACTATGGTACAATACACCCCAAAACATAGACTACAACTTAGCACTGAACCTAGATCATCATTCGGCATACGACAAAACAAAGATGGAAAGTGATGCGAAGATAAGTGCACCGAACCATAAGACATGGGCCAATGTAAACTTTGCCAGATTTACAGATTTGTTACGATTTGAAGGAGCTCTAAACTTCAAGAATAAGATATACCAGTACTATGGTAATAGCTTGTGGCTTGCGACCGGTGTAGGTTCTATAGACCCTAACATACACTCGACAGAGAAAAACCTGCTTTTATACAACAATTCGGAGATAGTTAATGTATCGGCAGAGGATATATTTGCAGACGAAAAGCAACGCAATACAGAAGTTGATGCAACACTAAGCCTTGCGAATCCCAATAGAGACAGACGAGAGAAGACGACATTCAACGCCATGGCTCATTATGGATTCTTTGCGAACAAGACAGGAGTACACCAAAATGATTTGAATATTGGAGGCTACATTAGATTTCCTATCAAAGAGAACTATCTTGTTGACATCAAGACATACTTCAATAACTTCAACGTCTCAGTTCCTAAAGACCCATCGAGCAGAGCATACCACTTTGAAGAGAGGTCGCATACAGACATATCTATCAACCCTCACTTTGGTGTTGACTACGACAACATAAAACTTAAGTTAGGCGTCAACATGATAATGGAGATAGGAGGAGAAGAAGACAACATCTATATGCAACCAGACATCCGCGCAGACTTCAACATTGCAGATGGATTAGTGAGACTAAACATTGGTCTTATTGGAGATTACAAAGCGAATTCTTACCGTGATCTTGTAAACGAATGTCCATATCTATCACCAGATGTGACTAACTACATATGGAGCAGCGTATATGGAATCTTTGGAGCAAAGACAGAGATAAAGACAACCCAACAACCATTCAAGTTTGATGTTGGGTTACGTGTTGCATTTTCAAGAAGTGTTGAGATGCACCTAGGCATGGAATACGGCACATTTGACGATCAGCTATTCTTCGTTAACAATGCATACAAGAGCAGAATCAACATGACGCCAGGCAAAGAGACTCCTACATACGACACAATAGTTACCTGTCAATCGAACCGCTTTGGCATTATCACAGATAACGGCAAGCACTTCCGAGGGAAAGCAGAGCTACAAATAGAGCCATCGAGCAAATTCAAGATGCTCATCAACGCGGCATACAACAACTGGAAGATGGACTACATAGAAGAGGCATGGAACAAGCCTGTTTATGAGTTGGGACTCAATGTTCAAGTAAAACCGACATCGGCATTGACAGTTAAACTAAACACCAACTTAATAGGAGAACGCTACGCCCTAGACCTTATTGCCAACGAAAAAGTTAAACTAAAATCGATACTTGATATAAATCTAGGAGCAAACTATGCTTTGACAGACAGATTCAACGTTTTCCTTGACGCCAATAACATAGCTGCACAAGATGAGCAGATGTGGCTTGGATACTCGTCGCGTAGAATTGGCGTTATCGCAGGTGTCACATATAAATTCTAATACTCTTAAACACACATAATGAAACAACTTACTAACATTGCACTACTTTCGTCGGTACTTGCCTTATCGACCATGACAAAAGTTGATGCGTGTACGAACTTTTTGGTTACCCCTGGAGCGTCAGCTGATGGATCTACCATGGTAACATACGCTGCGGATTCGCATGTTTTATACGGAGAACTCTACTTCTGGGCAGAAGCCAACCATGCTGCAGGTTCCATGCTTGAAGTACGAGAATGGGATACGAATAGACTATTAAGTCCAATAGCGCAAGCGGCGCACACATGGAGAGTTATTGGCAACATCAACCAGCACCAAGTAACTATTGCCGAGACAACATTTGGAGGAAAAGAGGAACTGACAAACCCTAATGCGGGCATTGATTACGGTTCATTGATATACATAGCACTACAGCGCAGTTCGACAGCACTTGAAGCGGTAAAAGTCATGACATCACTTGCTGAAGAATATGGATTCTGCTCGGCTGGTGAGTCTTTTTCGATAGCAGATCCGAAAGAGGCTTGGATTCTAGAGATGGTAGGAGCTGGAAAGAACAAGAAAGGAGCTACGTGGGTAGCAAGACGTATTCCTGACGGATATGTATCAGGACATGCAAATCAGGCACGTATTACTACATTTCCAAAGAACGACCCTGCCAACTGTCTATACTCAAAGAACGTAGTAGCTACAGCTCGTGAACTAGGTCTATATGACGGTAAAGACGAGGACTTCTCTTTCGCTGACACATACGCACCACTTGACTTTGGGGCTGTTCGCTTCTGTGAGGCCAGAGTATTCAGCGGGTTCCGTATCATGAACAAAGAGATGATGAAATATGAGGCTTGGGCGATGGGCGACCTCACCCAAGAGCGCCTTCCTCTTTGGATCAAGCCTGACCATAAGATTACAAAACAAGAACTTGCTGACATCATGCGAGACCATTACGAGGGGACACAAATGGACATGACACAGGATGTGGGCGCAGGACCATTTCACTGTCCATATCGTTGGAGGCCAATGGAGTGGGAAGTTGACGGGCAAACATACGTACATGAGCGTGCCATAGCTACACAGCAGACAGGATTTTGGTTTGTGAGTCAGATGCGTTCCTTCAATCCTGACGGCATACTTTGGTTTGGCTGTGATGATGCCAACACATCGGTACTGATGCCTATGCACACATCGCTTACAGAGGTTCCAGAGCAGGTAAGAGTGGGGAACGGAGACTTGCTGACATTCTCATGGACATCAGCGTTTTGGCTCATGAACTGGGTGGCCAACATGACATATTCTAAATATGACGGTATGATAGTGGATGTGAGAGCTGCACAGCAATCGCTCGAGAGCCGTATGGATGCTGCCGTTGCCGAATTTGACAAAGTGATTGCCAATATTCCGGACCCAGACAGACGCAGTCAGCGCGTCAACACATTTGCACAGCAATGGGCAAAAACAGTATGCGACGAGTGGAAGGCACTTGGAGAGCATCAGATAATCAAATACATAGATGGCAATGTAAAACCTGAGAAGGATGGTAAATTCCTACGTACAAAGGACAACTACCCAGAGAACCCTTCTCACCCAAAATACGATGAAAAATACTATCGTAACATTGTCAATGAGACTGGCGATAAACTTAAAGAGCGATAAAGACAAACATGTCAAAGACAGAGCAACAATACAAAGAGGTAATATCTCGCTGTAAGGACGTTTTCATCAAGAAGATGCAAGACTATGGTACAGCATGGCGCATAATGCGTCCATCATCTATTACCGATCAGATATATATCAAGGCCAAACGCATTCGTACACTCCAGACGACAGAGGAGAACAGAGTGGGCGAAAGTCAGGAATCTGAATTCATAGGCATTATTAACTATGCTGCGATGGCTCTGATTCAGCTTGAGCTTGGCTATGCAGATGACCCAGCCATGGACTACAAGCAGACAGAGCTGCTATATGATGCCAAGTTGCAAACGGCCTTTGACCTTATGATGAACAAGAACCACGACTATGGTGAAGCGTGGAGAGAGATGAGAGTAGAGAGCATTACAGACCTTATCCTCATGAAAATTCATCGCACAAAAGAGATTGAAGACCACAACGGCAAGACAATCATCTCAGAGGGCATCGACGCCAACTACAATGACATGGTGAACTATGCCGTATTCGCGATGATACTTCTTTCCGAAAGCAATACAAAAGCATAAAACAGAGATATGAATACCAAGAATGTAAACGCTAACTTCCAGATGATACTGGAGACAATTCGCGTAATAGTGGGTATACTGTTTGTCTTCTCAGGCATGGTAAAATGCATAGACCCTATTGGCGGTGCCATAAAGATAGAGGACTACTTTGTGGCGTGGGGGCTCGCAGAGATACCTATGGCAGTCTGCATAACACTGAGTGTAATACAGAACATTCTTGAATTCATTGTTGGTTTTGCTCTTGTTGCCAAGATATACGTACCGCTAGCTTCACTTGGTGCTCTTATATTCATGGCATTTTTCACACCACTGACCTTGTACATTGCTGTTGCTGAGCCGGTATC
>JAKSLC010000200.1 GCA_024401415.1 Bacteroidales bacterium
AAAATAGATGTCATGAAACTCATCGTAGGTATAACCAGTGGCGTTTTTCATGGCCTCCTTGCTACCATACTGACGCATCACGGCCTTCAGGTAGTATTGAACCTGCTGCTCCACTTCTTCATCTGTAACCTCTACGCTATCCACTTCTCCCTTATAGATGAGAAGTTTAGAGATCAGCATACTTTCAAGAATACTACATCTGTTCTCTTTGGCATTCACAGAACCTTGCTGACGGCGAATCTGACCGTATGCGTTCTCTACATCGGACAGCTTTACAATATTCTTACCTACGACAGCAACTACTTGATCTACCACGGTTTCTTGCTGAGCCATAGCTGCACTTCCGCAAAGCACAAGCAGTAACAGTATGAATAAATATTTAGTTCTTGACATATATAATAATGTATACATTTTAATATTTTACACTCTTCTTCATTTCTAGCTGCTCAATTCTTCAATTACATAATCTCAATCTTCCCATTTGCGTCCGCCTTCTTGAGGAGATCTCTCTGCATGTTCTTGATGATATCAATCTTACGACGGTTAAGAAGTATGGTCTTGATATCCTCAGTTACATATTCCTGGGGTGCCAAATCTCCTGCGGAATGGAAATCTTCAATCCTGACAACATATACAAACTCCTCATCCGAAGTCTTAGTCACCTTGCGGCCACGAAAGGCATTCTCCCCATCCGAAGTCTCGAAGGGCACAGATGATAGGAACTTATACAATGGTTGCCAGGTCTCAATGTCGAAACTGAAGTCTACGGCACTCGCTGACGCGATACGTTGAATCTGCAATAAATCATCATCGGTCAGGTGGGCTTTTGCAAAGAGGCGTTCTATCTGATTCAGGTGGTTCGACTCTTTGGGAAGTTTTAAGTATCCCGCCTTCAGAATGGGAGTACGCAAGCTGAAGCTTTCGCGATTGGATTCATAATAGTCTTCAATATCCTTTTCGCTGACGTTGGTGTCCAGCAATTGCTCTACTACCAACTGTTCATACTCATAGGCAAGCAGGCTGTTTTTGTAATTTTGTAGTTCCTTTTCGAAATCCTTCTTCACGTTCTTCTTTGCCTTTTCCAGCACTACCTGCTGCTGTAGCCATTGATTGATATAGTTTCTCACAATGGCTACACTATCTTCTGCCGATACGCCTTCGCCCACCAGCCCTTCGATATCGGATTGGTAGAGGTAGTTGTTATAGGCACGCGCCACCACTCGCTTCTCGTTATCCGAGGAGCTGCAGCTAGCAAGTAATGCCACAACCGCCATTACGGCAAAGACTGAACGTGTTTTCATCATTAGTAGGTTATCTCGTCAACAACATTCTGGTATACCTTAACGTTGTATTTCTCACGCAGGTTTTTGATAAGCTCTTGGTCGAGATAATTCTGATAATCGTTGATATAGTAGCCACGAGCCTCTTTTACGCTCTTGAGCATAGGATCCAGTATCTCATCAACCACCACAATGGAATAGCCTTTGGTCTCAGGGTGGACATAGGTTCCCACCTTCCATTCATTGGCAGAAAGAACCTTCTGGCTACCCTCTTCCATCAGGCGGGTTACAACCGCAACAGGAACAACGTTAGTGTCCTTAGAGTCCTTACAAGCCTTAATCATGGCAGTCTTCCATTCATTCTGGTCTATACCTTTAGCGCGGTATTTCTCAATAATCTTCATGGCTTTCTTGGGAGCAAGCAAAGCACTGTCTGCCACTCTGACCTCAATCATGTGGGCACGGCTACCCCAGAAATAGGGATCGTCTTCAGGATTATCAAGGCTGCGCTTCTTGCTTTCGCGATCATAGAACTCCTTCAGTCCGACGGTATCCTTTATCGCTTTCGACCAAACCATCTTATCATTATCGGAGAAACTCATTAAGCCATGCTTGTAATCTCTTATCAATTCGGCAAATTCAGGATGTTCCAACTCTAAACGGCTATCACAGTAAGCCAATGCCATATCATTGGTAAACTCCTTATATCTTTTATTCAGATATACGGTATAGTCTCCCTTGAGACGAATCATTTCCTGATTAGCCTCAATCCATTTCAGGAAGTCAACAGTATTGTATTCCTTTTCGCCGATCTTGCAGAGAGGACGCATGTCGCTGACAGAGCCCTCGCGATAATGCCATTTCTTACGGTATACGGAATCGTTCATGGTTGCAATAGCAGCATCGAGAGTTGCCATTACCTCCTTCTTCTTTCCTTTCTTTACATACTGCTGGGTATAGTCGGTAAAACCATATTTCTCTTTACACTGAGCAGCAAACGCCTCTTTGGGAGCCTTGTTTCTGGTGTCACGGGTAAGGCGCTGACGATACGAGGGCAACAGGTCCTCAAGGGTGGGAATCTGTTCTTTCTTCACCAGGCGAACAATATGCCATCCCAGCTGAGTCTTGAAGGGTTCAGAGAACTCACCGGGCTGGAGCTTGCTCAGATGCAGTACATATTCAGCAGGCATCTGGTGCATCTCGATATCGGGAATAAAGCCACCGCTCTCGGCACCGTCGCTACTGTAGGCACGGGCCACCTTGGCAAACTCGTTGCCTTCCAGTAGCTCTGCATAAGCATTGCAAGCCATGCTCTCTGCCACAACACCCTTATTGGCATTTATCCAGATATGCTGGATGGTACTTCTTCCAAAATAGTCAATCTTGTCAATCAGCTTGATGATATGATAACCGAAATCGGTACGTACGGGTTTGGAAATCTCACCTACCTTAAGTGCATAGGCGGCACTCTCGAAGGGATAGACCATACTGAACACGGTGAAGCAACCCAGGTCGCCACCATTTCCCTTACGTTCTATGCTCTCGCCTAGGACACCTTTTGCGGAGGGGTCATCAGAATATTGAACAGCCAGTGCGGTGAAATCTTCACCTGCCATAGCCTTATTGTATACCTCCATAGCCTTGTTGTAAGCCTCGAGGGTATCTGCAGGCACGGCATTGCGATCTACTCTGATCAATACATGTGCAGCATGGAGTGCATATTTGTTACGTTCGTATGCCTCCTCATAAATACGATTCAAGGATACGGAATCTATCAGATAGGGAGCAGCCAGCTCACTGCGGTATCCCAGCAGTTCTTTCTTGATAGGACGCAGGGTGTCGATCTTCATGGCAAACGCATCCTCCAGTTTGGCCTGGAAGTTAGTATATAGCGTTACATAATCCTCGAGAGCCTTACGCTTTTCGTAGGTACAAGCCGTTGGCGTTGCCTCAGGGTGCTGTCCGATAGATTTAAGAAACTCCTTTTTGAATTCCGATTTAGTAATAGCCTTACCGTTGATTTCTATTACGGTAGGGTCAGTCTGAGCCATACCGCTCGCACCGAGCAGAACCATGGCTAAGAGAGGGATCAATAAACGTTTCATTTTATACCTCTTGAATATTTTTTCCTCACTATATTACATTATAAAAAAAGATATGTCAATGATAATATGGGAGGTGAGCAAATGGGCGAAAAGAACAATAAGAAGAAAA
>JAKSLC010000201.1 GCA_024401415.1 Bacteroidales bacterium
ATGGGGTCATCGCACAGTTCTGCTACGTAGGCGCACAGATAGGTGTATGGAGTTTCACAATCCGCATAGTGATGCAGGAGCTGAATATCCTGGAGTCTGAGGCTTCTACCATATATCTTGTCACAATCATCGGCTTCTGTCTCTCTCGTTTCGTCTACACGTGGCTTATGAACTGGATATCTCCAGCTAGGTTGTTGTTCTTCGGCGGACTCCTATCTGCGCTAATGTCATTAATAATTGTCTTTTCATCGGGCACAGGGTGGTTCATGATTACTGCCCTTATTCTCATCAGTATCTTCATGTCGCTTATCTTCCCTACAATATATGGTATAGCATTAGGCAGCATTACAGCTAGCGACAAGCCAGAAGACAGCAAGATAGGTGCAAGCGGTCTCATCATGGCTATCCTGGGCGGAGCTGTAATTACCATGATACAGGGCATTCTGTCTGACAACACAACTATCTACACATCATACCTCGTTCCGGCATTGTGCTTTGTAGTCGTGACGGTATATGCATCATCTATTTGCAAATCTCAGAAGTAAAAGAGCAATGAACAAGAAAGTATTCGTTTCAGGTTGTTACGACCTACTACATAGTGGACACGTAGAGTTTTTCAAGCAGGCTTCGCAATATGGCGATGTATATGTTGGCATAGGTTCTGATGCCACATATCTGGAATACAAGCATCGCAAGCCGATGTTCCCGCAAGAGGAGCGTCTGTTCATGGTGCAATCCATTAAATATGTAAAGGAGGCATATATCAACGAGGGCTCAGGTGTCATAGATTTTCTACCGACACTCGATATAGTACGTCCTGATATCTTCGTCGTAAATGCCGAAGGAGGGTCTGAAGACAAGCGCAATCTCTGCAAGGAGAGAGGCATAGAGTATATAGAGCTTCAGCGCACACCTGCAGAAGGATTGGAGGCTCGCAGCTCATCGTCGCTCAAGCAAGCGCTCTCCAGTCAGCAAGAGTCGTCCTCTTCCACCTCCGAAATGGGCATACCAACACGTCTGGATCTTGCCGGCACATGGATAGACCAGCCATACGTATCGCAATATCACCCTGGTTGGGCTATTACCATATCTCTGGAACCTACATTTGAAGTGCGCGACCGTTGTGGACTCTCTACGTCGACGCGTAAGATGATACAAAAGATATGGCCGGTAAAACTTCCAAAGATGGACCCTGAGATGCTGGCACGACTGGTATTCTGCTTTGAGAATAATCCTGAACGAACAGACGGACATATATCCGGTGCGCAAGACTCCATAGGAATATGTGTACCAGGACTCTGCCGGCACTACTACGACCATAATTTCTGGCCACAAGAGATAGAGTATACCAATGACGAGATGACGCTCCGTTTTCTGGAGAAACATCTTGTCATGATTCCAATGGACCCACGCAAAGAAGGCTGCTCGGTGGTAGAAGGCAAAGATATAACTCCAGAGAAAGTGCTAGCCCTTACAGAGGCCGCCGAAGCGTGTTGGAATGCCATTATGAATAAAGACCTAAACGCATTTGCGCAGGCATATAAGGCAAGTTTCAATGCCCAAATAGCAATGTTCCCAGGCATGGTGACACCAAGTATCACAAACCCAGCAGACCCGTCAAAACGCATCCTAGACACCGTTCAGCCGATTATCGACAAATGGCAAAACACAGACGATGTATTAGCATTAAAAATGCCTGGCGCAGGTGGCGGAGGCTATTTGGCGCTAGTTGTGAATGATGCCAAAGCCTTTTGCGAGAAACACCAGGAAGCTTTTGACTTGCACATACGACGAGAGTAGATTTCAGGTGGGATTTCTCATACGGATTTATACGGATTGGATTTTTTTGAAGGAGCTCATACGGATTTATACGGATTTATACGGATAATCTTTTGGGTGTCACGCGGATTCATCCAAGTGATTCAACGGATTGATCTGTGTGTTTTGGTGCATATGGATTATGCAGACAATATTCGTAAAAAAGTGTTATATTTGTCGTGAGAGAACATAAAAATTGGTGTTAATGCTCACAAACGAATGATGGATTTTTCAAAAATTAAGCTAATAATATGGGATCTAGATGACACCATTTGGCAAGGTACATTGAGTGAAGACGGCGAGAATGGCATAGTGCTTGATTCTCGCATAGTTGGGTTATTCAAACGTCTGACAGATTGCGGCATCATAAATAGCATCTGCTCAAAAAACACTAAAGAAGAGGCTATCCCTATCTTGAACAAAATTGGATTAGAAGAATACATAGTTTTTCCATCTATAGATTGGACACCCAAAGGAGAACGTATTCATGGGCTCATAACAGCCATGTCACTACGCCCTGAGAATGTACTATTTATTGATGACAACACACAGAATCTTAAGGAGGCAGAATACTACAGTAAAGGATTGATGACTTGCTTACCTAGTATGATAAGTGATTTATGCGAGTACTTCTATTCAGAACAACCGAAAGATATATCACATGACAGACTGAAGCAATATCGCATACTTGAAAAAAAGTACGATGCCGCAAGTAAATTCAATTCGAATGAAGAGTTCTTGTATAGCAGTAACATTATAGTTGAAATACACCACGACTGCCTCAATCAAGTAAATCGCCTATACGAATTGTCACAACGTACAAACCAACTGAATTTTACAAAAAACAGGGAAGGCATTGATGATTTCAAGTTTAGTATAGAAACAGCTGACAACGCGGGATACGTCACAGTACGTGACAACTTTGGCGACTATGGCATAGTTGGTTTATATATTATAAAAAATGGAGCGCTAAAACATTTCTTATTCTCATGCAGAACGATAGGCCAAGGCATCGAACAATATGTGTATTCTATCCTAGATTGCCCACGACTAACTATAGTTGGAGAAGTCTATAATGAAGTATCAAAAGATGCTGGTACCCCAAAATGGATTAACCAAAAGGTATCTAAACATTCTGTGGTCAATAGAGAAAAAATGGAAGGAAAAGTTCTTCTTCAAGGAGCTTGCGACCTTGGTAGCACACAAGGGTATTTACTAGGTAACATAGTAGCTAATCTATCTTACACAGGAAGGAAAGGCAATCTTGTTGAAACACACATACATCATACAGGCATTATCAACCAATTACTTCCGGATAATATCAAAACAGACCTTGTCAATAACTTACCTTTCGTAGACGAAAAGACGTTTGATGGCGACTTTTGGGAAGGCAAATACGACCTAATAGTACTATCGACTCTCTCAGAAACTAATCATGCCGTATATCGTAGATTGTCAGATGGTATAAAAATTGCTTTCGGAGAAGCACTTTACCCAATGACTGAGGCACAATATCATGAAGGACTAATAAGCGGCAAGTATTTCAATGCAGGCTGCAAACTTAGTATAGAATTTCTTCAAGACTTCTCAAAAAAGTGGGAGCATATAGGAAAGACTACAACAAAAGATTATATAAATTTCCTAGACTCGGTAT
>JAKSLC010000202.1 GCA_024401415.1 Bacteroidales bacterium
CAGAAAAGATTGTGCTCCATCCCCCCAAAGAGTGTGTCTCTATCTCAAAAAGAGCGAGCTCCGTCTACACAATGTATTATAACTTATCAATTGATTGCTTTTATTTCCCTGCTCCGCATGACAAGCAGCGAAAGAAACTATTAAATTTGTATTGTTTTTTATATAATACCAATATGAAGAAGATTTTATACTCTATGCTTGTAGCATCATTTATGGCTTGTACTTCAAACCAAACAGATAATATGAATTCTGAAAGCAGTATGACCTCAGCCCCTGACGTCGTAGCTAGCGTGCTGAATGGTAATGGCTCGCTTAATCTGTCCGACTTCCAGTGGACTCGCGAGCCTGAGAGTTCCTCTATCAAGGATAATACTATCGAAATAGTGACTAAGCCAAAGACCGACCTCTGGCAGCGTACTTACTATCATTTCCGTAACGATAATGCTCCTGTACTTCAAATAAGTACAAGAGAGAAGTTCTTCAGCTTCGTTGTGAAGACCGATTTCCAGGAGAGCCATCATCGTTTCGACCAGTGTGGTGTGGTGATGTATCTCGATTCGGATAACTGGCTGAAGGGTAGCGTCGAGTATGAGAATGAGCAGTTCCAGCACCTCGGTAGCGTGGCTACTAATAATGGATACAGCGATTGGGCTACTACAGCTATTCCTGCTGATGTAAAAGAGATGTGGTATCGCCTCTCGCGCCGCGATGATGATTTCTGCATCGAGTGCTCTGCCGACGGTCAGGAGTGGAGCCAGATGCGCGTCTGCCATATGTACCAGGCAAAAGACCAGATACGTTTCGGTATCTACGCCTGCTCGCCAGAAGAGTCATCATTCAAGGCTGTATTCTCAGATATTCAGATTACAGAATGTATGTGGAAGGCTCACGATGGTCAGCAACCCGATGAGGAATAATTTAATGGATTAAGAAATAGTCGATTTTTTTTTCTAGTCTTTGTACTCGTAATTAATATGTACCAAATGCAAATTACAAAACTTACCGTCTTGTGCATGGGTTTGTTTATGTCTTTCTCTTCATGCACTCAGTCAGAAAAGTCTGCGCCTGCCGAAGATGCCACTGCTAATGCTTCATGGCAGGCTATCTCACCGCAGGAAGTGGATTACAATGCCGTCAATATGTTCAAGGATGCAATGGCTCTCACCGTAGGTAATCAGGAGTATCACAACTCTATGGCTATCGCATGGGGTGGTTTCGGCGTACTTTGGAGCCGTCCTGTTATCACTGTCTATGTCTCTTCTAGCCGCTATACTTACTCTCTGATGGAACAGACCGAATATTTCACTGTCTCTTCTTTCCCAGAAAGCGAAAGGGATAAGGTCATGTACCTCGGTCGTTTCAGCGGCAGAGATACTAAGGATAAAATTGCCGACGCTGGTCTCACCGTTGATTATACCGACCTCGGTAATGTCCGTATCAATGAGTCTAACCTCTGTTTCGAGTGTAAGCTCATCTATAAGGAGGAGCTAGTAAAGGATAATATCAATCCTGAGGTCGCTAAGTTCTATGATAATGGCCTCGGTATGCATAGCATGTACGTCGGTGAAATTGTCAATGTCTGGAAGAAGTAGTAGATAATTATCAAAAACCTCATATTATAATGAAAAAAACATTCTCTTTCCTCTGCGCAGCCCTGGCTCTCACAGCTTGTGGCTCTAAGCAGAACCAAGCACCAGTATCTAAGTCGCTGGTCGTTTACTATTCTCAGACTGGAGCTACTAAGCAAGTGGCCGAGCTTATAGCAGCAAAGACCAATGCCGACATAGATTCTATCCTTTTGGAGAATCCTTATACAGGCGATTTCGGACAGACTATCGCTCGTTGCCAGGAGGAGATGCAGAAGGGCGAAGTGCCTGCTGTTAAGACTTCTCTTAATGTCGCTGATTATGATACAATCTATGTAGGATATCCTGTATGGTTTGGTATCCCAGCTCAGCCTATGAATGGTTGGCTCAAGACTGCCGACCTCAATGGTAAGGTTGTCGTTCCTTTCTGTACTTTCGGTAGCGGCGGTAATACCTCTATCGAGAATGTAAAGGCTGCAGCAACTGGCGCAACTGTTCTTAATTACTATGGCGTACGTAACGCTCGAGTAGCTAAGGCTTCTACCGAGTTGGATCAGTTCTTGGCTGATATCAAGACAGGAAACTGCTCTGCACCAAAGTTCGGCGAGCAAGAGGCGATTACAGACGAGACAAAGGCAATCTTCGATGCAGCTTGTGGCTCATACCAGATGCCTCTCGGTACTCCAGTTAGCGTGGCTGTAAATGGCACAGATTATCTCTTCGTCACAGAGAGCCAGTCGCCAGATGGTAGCGTTGCACAGTCAAAGATCTATGTCACAGCACCAGCTGACGCAGAGCCAGAGTTCACTCGCGTAGACCGCTAAGCATACGGACATATACAATAACATTTCAGGCAAGGACGACCCATAGTTATCCTTGCCTGATTATTTTTACGAGCCTTATCGCCCTTATTTCTCTCTCTCTATGTAGATACTAATTGAAAAGTGATCCAGATACTAATTGAAAAAGTCGCCAACTTCAACCATCATTCCTCACTGAATCATCTCAACATAATATCAGTATTTGCGACCATGCTTCCCCCAGTAATACCAACATCTATCTCCCTCCAAACACATACGCACATCATACGCACGTCATACGCACGTCATACGCACATCATACGCACATCATACGCACATCATACACACAATAACCCCTAAATCCAACTAGTACAATCGTAAACGCTAACTCTATAGCCTAGTGTTTGCTTGTGAATACTTGTGGTTAAAAAATCCGTTGAATCCGTTAGATCCGTGTGAGGAATCAAAAAACAAAAATTACGATGAACAAGGGTCTTCCCCGAGTCTAGCCCGAGTGTAGCTCGAGTCTACACATACACCACAATCACTGTAAAAGAAATTTGCATTAGGCATACATAAGCCATATATTTGCAAGAATATTGTGTTATTATGCCATTAACTATATAATGGATATTGCAGACTTGATAAGATGCTGGAGGGCCTCTAGGACAACTTCCAGCAGGGCGACAGCTAAGAGAAGTACCAGTTCTTCTACCATCCTGACCATCTGGGCAGCTCAAGCTTCATCACCGACACCGAGGGTGAGGTGGTGCAGCACATCGAATACGTTCCGTACGGCGAGGTCTTCATCGAGGAACGCAACAACGTATGGAACTCGCCATACCTCTTCAACGCCAAGGAGTTTGACGAGGAGACGGGACTGTACTACTATGGAGCCAGGTACTATGACTCAAGGCTGACCATGTGGCTGGGTGTGGATCCTATGGCGGAGAAGTATCCGAATATGGGTGGCTATGTATATTGCGCCAATAATCCTGTGAAATTGGTTGATCCGGATGGAAGAAAGATAAAAGGGTTCTCTGTGAATGAAAATGGAGAAGTAATATGTAATGAAA
>JAKSLC010000203.1 GCA_024401415.1 Bacteroidales bacterium
ACTTACAGCACAATCGATTATTTCACGTCCATTTCTCAAAGCAATAGATATAGAAGAGCTCTCAACCCCTGTCAAATCATACGTCTTTTTCGCCAGTGACTCTTACAGGAAATTAGCGGCAGAAAAGATGCTGCAAATGTTTAAGGATATAGCTATTCCTAAAGCCCAAATGCTGCTATAATTAGAATAAACTCACATTCATAAGAATATCTTATAACGAAACGCTAATCATTTAATTACAGATAGTTGTCATACGTTGACATTGATACTAGCTTTGCTACATCAACAAAAAAAAACAACAAATATGGCAACAAAATTCTATTTCTGCCCAATCTGTGGCAACGTGGTCATGAAGATGGTTGACAGTGGAGTCTGCCCTTCATGTTGTGGCAAGGAGATGCAAGAGCTATCTCCACATATGCAAGAAGACCCTAACCTATCAGAAAGTCACCTTCCTATAGTCATTAGGGTTGACGTATATAACGTAAAAATATCGGTTGGCACGAAACTACATCCCGCACTTGCCAACCATCATATTCAGTTTATATTCCTAGAGACCATGCATGGTGGTCGTATACACTACTTTGAGCCGACAGAAGAGCCTTGCGCGACGCTATGTTGTCTAGGCACACCGATTGCGGCCTATGCATACTGCAACGTGCATGGATTATGGAAAACTGATATTATAAACTTGTGATTAGGTTAGCTTCAGGACTATACAAACTCAACAACAGGTAGACCTTTTACTTTTTGAAAGAGCAGGCGACGAGATGTCGTCTACTCTTTTTTTATGATTGACAAGCGACAATAAAAAGAGCCTCCTTCTAAAACGACAAAGAAAGAGGCTCTAACTAATTGTCTATACCTTTTGCGATTGCTACTTCTTCTTCCAACCGCACTTTGGACATTTACCATTCTCACCGAGCGCTACGCCACAAACGGGGCATTTGTCAAGGTGCTTATGGATCTCATAACATTGAGATGCCATATTGACACCGCTCGAAAAAGTAAGTTTAGCGATAGGTAATTTGTCCTTTAACAGATCATAGACAATTTTGATCATCCCCTCCACAGTCATAGACTCCTTTGTAACAACGAGTCGGCAATTAGGGTATGCTACAGCAAGAGGCGTACAAAAAGCCTCACCCTTCATGGTATTCAGAGGATGACCGAGACGAATATTCTGTCTATCATACACATCCAAGATAGCAGGCAAAAGAGGATCATCTTCCCGCAAGACCAAAGCATGATCGAAATTGCGAAGAATATCCCAAGCCACCTTTTTGATTTCATTGCATGGATAGACCATATTGACCATAGGAGTAATATCATCTTCCACCTCTATGGTAAGAATACCAGTATGCCCATGCAGATACATTGCCTCGCCCTGAAATCCATAGAAACGGTGGGCATACTGCAATTCAAGAGTTGTAATGCTTCTCATGAAAATAAAGTTTTAACGGATTAAACCTTGATTAAATGATGAAGCAAAAATACACACCTGTAAAGATGTGTATGACAAGCTATTAATCGAATAACAGCGACCCGTTATAAGCAAAACCTATAACGCTATAGAGTCATTATACAACTTTATGGCATCTACCATTATCTCATCATGGTCAAATGCGAGTGGTGGGAGATTATTGATAGAGAACCATTCTGCCTTAGCTGCATCATCTTGTGCATTAACCAATAGTGGCTTATCCACAATGGCTAGATATGCTACAGTAAGAGTTCTACCACGAGGATCTCTATCTACCTTAGAATAAGCACCAATCTGAGTCATGCTACTATATACAAGCCCAGTCTCCTCATTCAACTCCCTGATAGCGCACTGCTCAGTAGTCTCATCCATATCCATAAAACCGCCAGGGAATGCCCAGCACCCTTTATAAGGATCAAACTTGCGCTGAATCAGAAGTACTTTTGGATCATTCTCCTTTGTTATTGCAACAACATCTGCTGTTACAGCAGGTCTTGGGTATTCATATGTATAGCTCATAATAATCCATTTTTACTATTAACAATAATCAGTTTATCAACACTCTAAACCGAACATATCGTTGAGTATTTTTTTACCACATTCTGTCTTGAAGAGTTTATCACGCACTCTGCGTACGGCATCGAGCGACTCATTATCCTCATAAAGATTAACGATGAAGTCTGCCTCTATTAGGATCTGATAATCGATATCATCACATACATTATAAGTATGATGGTGAGCGATAAGCCAACATATACGATCTATCTGTTGCTCTGTATAACCGCCAAGTCTATTAAGCAAATTTTTCGCTACTGCAGGACCCTCCTGCTCTTGCAATTTACCATTCTGGTGTCCATACTTTTTTTCACTAGCACGTATGCCTATATCGTGAACCAACGCAGCACTCTCAAGCACAAATTGAGTACCTTCATCCAGTCCCTCTTGGATTCCTATCACAGCAGCGTACGCATGCACCTTGGTAGTATGTTGAATTCTCTTAGGGTCGCCATAGTTATAACTGACCATAGCAAGAGAAAGTTCGTGTATCTTGTTCATATAGCAGATCTAGTTAAGATGTATTTCGGTCTTAGAGCCATTGTAAACACAATCCGAGCCATTAGGAAGGGCTCCCCCTAGCATATCTATAAAGAACACCTGAGTTTCTGGCATACCCTTATATGAACCTTTACGGTCTCCCAATGAAAGAATCTTCTCAGACTCATCCCAACAAATATCTATTATTGAATACTCACCATTCTCACAATTGTAATTATCTCCTTCATCAAAATAAAGAGTAAACGATGCGTTCTTACCTGGATATACACGAATATCAATAGGCTTTCCTACTTGATCTTCACTACAATCCACATATTTATCTCCCATAGGAATAATACTTCCTGCCTTTACGAACAGCGGTATTCTATCTATAGGTGCATCTACATTTATATCTTGACCACCTTCATAGAGTTTTTCTGTCCAAAAGTCATACCATTGACATCCCTTTGGAAGATATACAGTGCGCGAAGTTGCGTTAGGTTCAGTAACTGGACAAACCAATAAAGCATCGCCAAACATATACTCATCTTTGATATCAAGTACCCTAGGGTCATATGCGAAATCAAACGCGAGCATTCTTGCCATAGTATAATTCTCGTTTGTAATCTTCCAAGCATAACTATAGATGTATGGCAATAAAGTGTAGCGCAACCTGATCATCTCCAATATTGCGTCATAATATACAGTACCAGGTTCGCCGAAACGCCATATCTCACGAGGAGTATCTGTACCATGGCTTCTCATCATTGGCAAGAATGTTCCCCATTGCAACATACGAGTATAATACTCTCTATAAGCAGGATCTTGGCATCCTTCAGGGAATTGACCAGCATAGAACCATCTATTCCATGGATCATTACCTCTAGTGA
>JAKSLC010000204.1 GCA_024401415.1 Bacteroidales bacterium
ATTTCTTTAGCTGATTTCTCTATGAGGCATTTGTGTCCTTGACTCGCCTGTGGTATGTAGCCCATAGGCATGTGTCGTTGGGTCGCATCTAGAAAAATGTCTCTATTGTTAAGGTTAAGTATGCACACTTTATGGTTGAAGGCTAATAGTGATGGTCCATCATCGAGGGTTGTGGGGCGCCATCCTGTGCCTAATGTCGCCATATCAGCTTTTAGTCCTATGTGTCTCAGTAATGTTGTTAGCAGGCAGGCCATTCCTTTGCAGTCACCGTAGCGTTTGCGCAGTACTTCGGCAGGTCGGTCGGGTACATAGCCAGCCTCTCCTTGTTCAAAGGCTACATAGCGTATGTTGCTCTGTACCCATGCAAAGATTGCTCGTGCCTTGTCTTCGTCTGTCTTGCTGTCTTTGATAATAGGGGCGATGAATTGATCAATATCTGCTATCGAACAGTCTACTTCGTCTTTCGCTTTTATCCATTGGGCAAGTTCTTCGATTGTCGTAAATCCTCCCTTACATAGTATATAGGCTCCTGCAGCTTCCTCCTTGGGAATGTCGGTTTCAACTGGGTCTGCTGGTATATTGTAGGCATCAATTGTAATCAGTCGTGTGCCATCAACATTCGTTTTCGTAGCTATCGTTGCAGGTGTATCCAGACCTCGACTCTCAAATTGCCAATGTTGCTGTCCTGTCGGTAATGTAATTTCGGCGTGATAGTGCTCTATATCGTAGTCGGTCGATATAGGTAGAATATTAAAGTGTCGAGCATCTGTATATGTTTTCTGAAATTTGTGTACATATTGTTTGCCCGCTTTGTAGTTTCCTAGGTCTATTATTGATACCTTAGAGTCATCGTTAAAGATATCGTGTCGTTCTACAACTTTGTCTAGTTTGTCTCCAGATCCTGATACCGACTTTTTTACTATTATGTTGTCGTCGTAGTGAAATACACTGCATATATGGTCTGCCCCTGCTTGAAGCGCTTTGTATGTGAGAACTTGAGAAGACTCAATTTGATAGTTGCCAGTCTTCTCGTTTAGACTCATCTTGTACGTTTCTTCAACTTTTGATATCTTGATATTTTTTATCTTCTTCTTCTGGGCGTAGATTGTATTACTAATAGCAAAGTTGCTGAATGCTAATATTATGAGTAGTATTGACTTGATTCTCATTATGTATAACAGTATTAGAAATGAGTAATGATATTAAAAAAGTTGACCTTTCAATAGCGTAGCAAAGTTAGCTAAAATGTTTCAATTATGCATCTCCCGCCACCCGCTCATAATATTATTCTGCCCATTATCATTGTTGTTGACAAATGTCGTTATATACTAAAGCAATAAGTCAGAGACGGCATCCACCGATAGAGATACATCATGTACCCGTCAGCAACCGACATACTATACTCATTGCCTTTTACGAATACTGAATAGGCATTCTTGCGACCATAGCAATTGTAGAGAGAGAACACCAAGTAAGAACGGTACCGACTGTGAGTTTCGAAATTATGTCGCCAGGAAAAGTCGAGACGATGGAATACAGGCATCACATAACCATTTCTCTCTGTGTATTGAGAAAGTGTTGTCCCATAATATGAAAATGTTGTGTAAGGTATGGTAGTCCGTCCACCTGTATGATATTTAAAAACAAAGGAGAATTCATTTTTCTTGCCGTGTATGGATGCTGTGGCAGATAGGTTATGTCTCTGGTCGTAAACCGCATAATACCAGTTGCTACCATTGATTTCGTCAGCTCTACGTTTTGATAGCGATATGGTGTAGCTGATTTGCGCCTTGAATGCGCTCTTGCCAAATTTAGCCATAGTCTCAATGCCATAAGCTCTGCCTTCGCCTTCTTTTACTTCAAGATCTATATCTTCGTTCATCAGGAGATTGGCATTGTCGCGATAGTCAATGGTTTTTTGCATATTCTTGTAGTAGCCTTCACAAAATAGTTCCCAAGCACCATCGGCCAGTACACTATGGATACCTGCTGAGAATGTATTGGCAGTCTGAGGAGCTACGATACGGCTGATGGGCATCCATATATCGGTTGGCATGCTAAGAGCTGAGTTAGTAAGCATGTGGTCGAACTGAGCAGTGCGATTATATGATGCCTTAAGGACAGAGTGTTTGTTCAATGAATAGGACATTGCAAGGCGAGGTTCAATTGTGAAGTATTTCTTCGAATTGTTTGCTGCGGACCAACGCACACCCATGCAGGTGTTGAAGCGTTCAGAGAACCTTATTTCACTATTTATGTATAATGCTCCATTGGTCATGCTTTTTTTTGTCATGTGATGTGGTAACATGGCAGATCTGCTATTGAGCGGATCAATTTCGCCAGGATTGTATCGGTGTTTCTCAATGTTGGCTCCATAAGAGAGGTGAATGTTTTTTAAGTAATGGTCGAAGTCGAACTTAAGCGTGATTTCCGATTGCCCAGCGTTCCATTCAAAGTCTCTCACATCTTTTTCTTGTCGCTGCATATAATTATAACTGGAAGTAGTGGACGTCAAGTTGAAAAATAAATTGTCACTAAAGATATGATTCCATCTTAGAGTTGCGGTTCTATTGCCCCATTGCTGGTTATTGTCTTGAAGGAGGATACTACATTTGAATTTGTCGTAACTGGTGTAGGCAGAGGCATAAATACGATCTCTTGATGATATATTCCAGTTTGTCTTAGCGCTCAAGTCGTAAAATTTGACAACATCAGGTGTCTTCCCGAGATTGGCGATAGTATTGACCAGTGCGCCGTCGCCATATCGGCCGGCTATCATGATAGAACCGGTATTTTTTACAATAGGGCATTGAAGCACAAGACGTGATACAACATTGCCAATGCCTCCATCTAGGTGAAACTGCTGATTGTTACCTTCCTTCATGTGGATATCGACAACCGCAGAAAGTTTTCCTCCGTATTTGGGCGAATATCCGCTTTTATAGAAATTAACGTTAGATACAGCATCTGGATTAAACCCTGAAAACAGACCGAGAGCGTGAGAAGGATTGTAAACTGTTGCTTCATCAATAAGAATCATATTTTGGTCATGAGAACTGCCACGTACGGATAGGTTGACGCTGCCATCAGCTGCGGATGATACTCCAGGTAGATTCTGTAGTGTCTTAAGAGCATCTGCTTCACCAAATATTACGACATTGTCTTTTATTTCGGCAGCAGTTATCGAATGATGACTCATGCGAGGCATGTTTAGTTCAGTTTGAAACAGACTCTTTGATTTAACCGTAACTTCTGAAATGTCAGAATGCAAAGGTTCTATAAGGATATCTAAGCGCCCGTCTTTTGCCCAGTTGACAGCATTTCTGATTGTCGCATACCCATAAGCGCT
>JAKSLC010000205.1 GCA_024401415.1 Bacteroidales bacterium
AGTAATATCCATCATAGGCCTGTTTGTAGGATTGATATTCGTGCGTCCGATGTCCATCTTCCTTGGTGCGACAGGAGATATGGTAGAGGACTGTGTGGAATATGCATCGATACTACTATACCTACTCCCTGCATACATGTTTCAGGTATTCTTCCAGTCGTTCCTTGTCACTGCGGAGAAACCGAAATGGGGTATGTGGATAACGATATCTGCAGGAGTGACTAATGCAGTATTGGACTATGTATTCATAGCTCTATTTGGCTGGGGATTGGCAGGTGCGGCATGGGCGAGTGGCATAGGAATGATTATAGCCAGCTTTATACCATTCCTATACTTTGTAGGAGTAAGGCGCAAAAAAGCTCTACCGAAACTATACCTTGGCAGACCTCTCGTTGACATGAGAGCACTATGGAAAGTATGCTCAAATGGGGTATCTGAATTTGCTATGAACATATCTATATCCATAGTAAGCATGGTCTACATGTACCAATTGATACGTTGGAGTGGTGAGAATGGAGTTTCTGCATACGGTATTATGATGTACTATGCCTTTATCTTCACATCGCTATTTATTGGCTACAGTATGGGCATAGCACCTGTTATCAGTTTCCATTACGGGGCACATAACCGTGACGAATTGAAAAACCTCTTCACAAAGAGCATGAGGCTGATTATTGTGGCCAGCATAGTTGTTGTAGCCTCGGCGCAGATATTTGCAGGGGCATTATCATGGATATTCGTCGGGTACGATGCTGAATTATTAGAATTGACTACACATGCATTCAGGATATATATGTTATTCCTGCTTGTTGCTGGATTCAACACATTCTCGTCTGCGCTCTTTACGGCATTGAATAATGGTCCGATATCCTGCTTAATAGCATTATCTAGAACTATTATTTTTGAAGCAGGTAGCGTGATGATACTACCATTGATCTTCGGCATTGAAGGAATATGGTGGTCGGTTGTTGTCGGCGAGACCATTGCTGCAATATTAGCATTAGCGCTAGTAATAATATATAAAAATAAATACCAGTATATATAATGGAAAACGAGATACAGCTCAACGAGCACAACAAAGCAGAAGAGCCAAGAATGCACACTTCAGAGCACATAGTCAATGGGCTAATGAGCAAGAAATACGGGTGTGGACGAGCATTTTCGGCACATATAGAGAAGAAGAAATCCAAATTGGACTTTCATCTGAATCATGAATTGACACCAGAAGAGATAGCTGCCATAGAAGCAGAAGTAAACGACGTCATCAAACGAGATCTAGAAGTGTGGACTGAATATGTGAAGAAAGAAGATATGGCAGGAAGATTCGACCTTACCAGACTTCCTGATGATGCCTCTGAGACAGTGAGGATAGTACATGTGGGAGATTATGACGAGTGTCTGTGTATAGGAACACATGTTGCAAGAACGTCAGAGATTGGAGTATTCCGCATCAGCAGCAGCAGTTGGAAAGAGGGAGTACAGAGAATTGTTTTTAAGCTATAGCAACTACTGATATGGGATGCTTCAGCATAGTAATCGGAGCTTTTGCGATACTCTGCCTAATTATCATCTTTGGTATCGGCATCGGACTATCTGTTGCCTTAGGTATTTTGGCGGCAATAATCAGTGCGAAAGGGAACAAAAGAGTAAATGGGTGGGGAGTGGGAACCGCAGGAGTAGTATTCACTCTAACATTTCTGCTATGTTACGTCCATAATATGGACAAGCCATTAAACCACGATATATGTGTGGGAGACACATGGTTTTGCAGACTAGACAAGTCATACGCTCTTGAATATATTGATGTTCCGCCATTTTATATATCTGGAAATCATGTAAATATACGCGACGTAGATTCGCTGGCACAACGAGACAGTCTGGTATTTGGAGTATACAATAGCGACAAATATTTCTATCTGAACACAGAATCTGAAACTCTGATTGATGAAGTAGAATCTTTTGATGAGCTACCATTGCCGAGTGAATGCAAGAGGACAGACCTACAGTCGGCTCAGTATTTCTATGACCATTACAAAGGTCCGTACAGAGAACCACATTTTGATACGTGGCCGGAGTTTTCCTATTCATTATACAGTATGCTGGTTTATCTCGCTATCTATTATGGGATAGTTTGGATGGTCAGGAAGAGAAAAGAGGAGAAACAAGCAAGCGAAGCTACCGAATAGAGGCAAATAAAAACGACTGTTAATCGTAGGACTAACAGTCGTTTTGTTATTTAATTGCTATTGCGAATTATTTAGCGATGTCGATATTCTCGCCCTTAAGACCGATGAAAGCGTTAGCATCGAGGCCACCATCCTTGTGACCGATGAGCCACTTATTCTTGGCTGTGATGAGCTTATCCTCGCCTGGCTTGTGAGCCTCGTCGAGAGGATAGTTTGTACCTGCAGGGAGAACGATACCTACGCGGAAGCCCTCTGGAGACAAAGAGCATGGTGCATAGTGGAGAGTAGTAGCATAGATCTCTGCTGCCTGACCTGCAGGGAGTAGGAATGCCTCAACCTTTGCTGTATCATAAGTGAAGTCGTCTGCGATATCCTGCTGCATACCTACGAGGAGGACAGCATCAGTAGCTGCAACGTTGATCTCAGAGTTTCTGTGATACTCGAGAGCGTTCAACTTAGTATTGTGACCATTGCAGTAACCTACCTCGATAGGCAACTCACCGAAAGTGATAGTCTTAAGCTGCTTAGCTGTAGCAGTAGCCTCCAAAGCTGGAACTGAAGGCTCATAGCCTACGCCCTCTGGAAGTGGAGTCTTTGTCTTGAGAGCCTCAATGAGTTCTGTAAAATCTACGTTAGTTACGAGACGGCCGTATTTTCTGAATGCGGGATCTGTGATCTTCTTGATTTCCATTGTATTGTTTGTTTAATTAGTCTACCTCTTGGAAGGTATTAGTTATAATATTATACGATTTATTGTGTCCTTGACCGAAACTGTCTGTGATTTCGGCTTGTAAATATAGAGTAAACTATTGATATGACAATCTAAAAGGTGCTTTTTTCTTCGAATATTTGCGACCATACTTTCTCCAGTAATACCAACGCCTATCCCCATCCAAACACATACGCACGTCATACGCTCGTCATACGCTCGTCATACGCTCGTCATACGCACGTCATACGCACAACATACGCACAAGCAAAAAAAACATTTGACACTGGCCTTAGGAGTTTGTACAGATCAAGCTGCAACTACTTTTGTAGACTCGGGCTATACTCGGGCTACACTCGGGGAAGACTCGGGGAAGACCTTTGTTTGAAGAGTACTGAAATTAGTTGACACATCTTAGATGTTAATACTGTCTTGA
>JAKSLC010000206.1 GCA_024401415.1 Bacteroidales bacterium
ATGTTGCGGCGGATATAGAACTGACAAACAGTGAGGCCTCTAATAATCAGTATTTCGTTAAAGGTCTCAAGACTACGAAGTTAGATGTAGAGTTGGTGCAGAGCCGTGGCCCGGAGTGTAACAGTGCGCCACTAAAAGCCAAAGTTACGATGTATCCATCTCCTAGCGGCATAATAGAGAACCTAGATGCTGACGGGAGGCCGGAGGAGTTGAGAGTGTGCTCTATAGTAGATGATCCGGCTGCACATTTTACGTCATTGGCTACATTGGCAGGAGAATACCCTCCATTTAGTCTGGTGCTCACGAATGGTGGTCGCGCAGATAACCTGCCAGTAGGACAGTCTGTCATAGATATCTATCAGCCTACGGCGGCAAATATTGAGATAGCATACGTTAGAGATGTGAATGGCTGTTACAGCACTCCCGCAGATGCATCGGGAGAGATAATAGTAGTAGACCGTACGCCAGTATGCTCGTTTGCTCAAGACACTGTTTCAGTTACCGTGACGCGAGGCAACAGATATTTCGATATTGCCATAGACGGATATACCGAAGGAAACGCAACAGCATGGTCGATACCGGAGAGATACAATGAACTATTAGGGGAAT
Organism: Bacteroidales bacterium; assembly: GCA_024401415.1. Taxonomy (GTDB): domain Bacteria; phylum Bacteroidota; class Bacteroidia; order Bacteroidales; family Marinilabiliaceae; genus W3P20-009. The sequence continues at coordinate 610 of JAKSLC010000206.1, forward strand.
ACGGCATAATGATATTGGATACTCCAAACGAGTATACTTGTAAAGTTACATCTACTATTAATGCACCATTTGCATTGGAATATGTTGAGACAAACTCAGAAGGAGTAGAGTGTGCGGTAACGAAGAGCGTGGTGGTGACCCCGACTATTCAATTTCACCTTCCAAGTGCAATAAGTCCGAATGGAGATGGAATTAATGACGTGTTGATCATAGAGGGATTATATCCTGAGAATGAGTTTTACGTTTTCGACATGAAAGGGAAGAAGGTATATGAAGAGGTAAACTATAGAAATGACTGGTCTGCGGAGGATTTGGAAGACGGACATTATGTATATGTGCTGAAAGCAGCAGGAGAGACATATAAGCAAATGCTGGCAGTAAAGAGAACATCAAGTAAATAAGTAGGAGGGACGAGAGATGAGAATAGAGAAATACATATTGACATTTTTGTCAGTCATTACACTAATGAGTAATGTCTATGCGCAGCAAGATGTGTTGATGAGCCAGTACATGCACAACCAGTATGCGATAAACCCTGCATTCGCTGGATCGAGAGTCGGGCTGTCGGCCTTCGCTAGTTTCAGAAAACAATGGACAGGTGTGGAGAACAGTCCTAGAAGCATACTCTTCTCAACGCATACGCCATTGAAGATAAGCAGTTTGGCTGTTGGTTTTTCTGCTGTAAACCAGAAAATACTTGAGACATCTACTACAGGCATTCAAGCATCTGTGGCATACAGAATAGATGTCGGGTCGATGGGAAATACCCTGGCATTCGCCTTGCAGCCAGGAGTGAGTATGATAAAGACCGACTGGACAAATATGGATACATACGACTGGGATAAGGTAGATGATGTATTCTCTGAGAAAGAGACAAAGATATCTCCAACTGTCGGCGTGGGAATAGCATTGTATGGCGACCAGTTCTTCTTGGGAGCTAGTGTTCAGTCGCTATTAGTATCGGATGCCTTTGATAAGAGTGCTGAATTCGCCCCTGGAGATGCTACATACTACGTTACGGGAGGTTATGAGTGGGAAGTGACAGACGATTTTACCTTGCAACCTAGTATAATGCTGTAAGGATCAAAGAGCAGTACTGATGTGGATGTTACACTGACACCAGGTTGGCAGCAGATGTTGTATTTGGAATTAGGTTATCGTACATCTGGAGTTATGCTTGGCGGTGTGTCTATAAGACCTAAGCAGATACCACAATTGAAAGTTGCATATACTTATGAGCGTACAACTGGTGACTTTAGTGGGTATAACTCAGGAAGTCATGAGATAAGTATTTCGTTCGACTTTGTGTACAGAGTGAGAAATGTTGGTCCAAGATTCTTTTAATGGTTGAGAGATGAGAAGAGTATTATACATAATTACAATATTGGCACTTGGGCTAGTTATGAAGAGTGCTGATGCTCAGATTATGAAGATTAAGCAATTGGACTATATGTCTGGTCGTACACTTATCAATCCGATTGTGGTAGATTCTATGCTATATTTCTCTTCGAATATGAGCAATAGTTATCTTGTCAGATATATAGATGAGGTTGGTAAAGATTTGTACCATATATATAGGGTACCATTGAAAAATCGCATGCCAAAAGGTTCGGCTGAAGCGTATCTGCCGAATGCTAACAAGAAGCTTAATCAAGTAGCTGTCTCATTTGATAAAAATGGTAAGATATATGTTACCGAAAATAACGAGGCCGTAGAGTCAAGAAGAGGTCGTGTACTGGGTATCAAGAGTTTTGATGATGCCAATGCTATGAGCGGCAAACTGGCAGTCAAGCACGATGGAGAGAGTAATAATGCCTATGTGTCGTTTTCTCCTGATGGCAGCTATATGGTATTTGCTTCAGATAAGAAAGGAGGATTCGGCTCTTCCGATCTATATTGGTGTGAGAAGAAAGGAAACGGATGGACGACGCCTGTAAATATGGGACCAGAAGTAAACACATCAGGAGCAGAGACTACACCGTATGTACACTCGTCCGGAAAGATATTCTTTGCTTCTAATGGCCAGCAAGGCAGTAAGCGATTGGACTTGTATTATACATATAAGACAGAGAGTGGCTTTACTAAACCACAGAGAGTGGAGACTGGTATCAACTCGAATGGCGATGATTACGGACTATTCCTGTCAGATAATGAAGAGTGGGGATTTCTTACCAGTAATAGGCAAGGAAAAGATAAGCTGTATTATTTTGTAGAGGACTTCCCTAAATTTCCTGATGCCGCAGAGTATGAAGAGGATAATTTCTGCTATTCCTTTACTGAGGAGAGCGCGCAATATTATGATGCGGAGCAGTACGATTTTAAGTGGACATTCTCCGATGGGGGAGAAGAGAAGGGGTTGGAAGTAGATCACTGTTTCGCTAATGAGGGCGATTATGATATCCAACTGGGAGTGCTGGACAAACTGACGGGCGAGGAGCTGTTCAATATCGCTGAGTATAGCTTAAGTTTGGTAAGAACTGAACAATTGAATATTAGTGCTCCTGAGCATATAAAGATCGGAACAGAGGTAGTCTTTGATGTGGACGAATCTGCAGTAGTCTCGTTTGAACCAAAATCATTCTATTGGACCATAAGTAATGGTACGAAATTGAAAGGTAAGCAAGCCAAGGTTGTCTTTGACAAGCCTGGAACATATAAAGTTGAGTGTGGAACAAAGTCTGATGTT
>JAKSLC010000207.1 GCA_024401415.1 Bacteroidales bacterium
TTTAATAATTGTTATTGAATTGCGCTTTGTGCTTGTTTTATTATTGATTATGAATACAATAGAAGAGATACAAGCAGAGATAGTAGACGAGTTCTCTGGATTTGATGATTGGATGGATAAATACTCGCTCCTTATAGAATTGGGGAACGATATGCCACCATATCCGGAGGAGCACCGAACTCCACAAAATATTATAGAGGGGTGTCAGTCAACAGTATGGATATACGCCGATCTTGATGCAGATGGTAATATAATATATCAGGCAGATAGTGATGCTATTATCGTCAAGGGAATTGTAGGACTATTATTGCGTGTATTGAGTGGGCACAAGCCACAAGAGATATTAAATGCAGAGTTGCATTTTATAGACGATATTGGATTGAAAGAGAATCTTACACCTACCCGTTCAAATGGTCTCTTGGCTATGATTAAGCAGATGAAGTTCTACGCTATGGCCTATGATTCCAAGCAAAAATGATGAGATAATGGAGCAATTTGAGATACCTATGGAGTCGTTCGTTATAGACGCTCTAAAGACTATATATGACCCAGAGATTCCAGTCAACATATATGATCTGGGACTTATTTACGAGATTAACGTTGAGGGGAAGGATGTAAGAATCCTTATGACATTGACTGCACCAAACTGTCCGGTTGCGGAGACATTGCCAGAGGAGGTAATGGAAAAGATAAAAGCGATAGAGGGCGTAGGAGAAGTAGAGGTTAACCTTACATTTGATCCAGCCTGGTCGCAAGACAACCTCACAGAAGAGGCGAAATTGGAGTTGGGTCTACTCTAGAGACGATGGCTTATTATGGAATTTGATTCCAAGTAAAGTGACATCGTCCACCTGTTCGAAAGAATCCATCCACGCAGAGAATGTCGATTGCACTTCTCTGCGTTGTTCATTTACAGGAAGTCTGGCAATTCTGCTCAATAATCTCTTAATACGTATACCTCCGAAAGTCCCGTCCTTACCTATTTGATCCTTGTAGCCGTCAGACATTAAGTATATGGTATCTCCATCCCTTACGGGGATATCATAGCAATTGAACAGCTGTTCTTTCAAGAACCACCCCAAAGGATTTTTAGTTCCCTTGAGAATCTCTATCTCCTGTTCAATCTTTGATTGCTTATCACTATGGTGAGATATGAACATATCTATATTAGCACCTGCGAACTCAAGTTTTTGAGTCAATTCATCATAAATAATGATACCCATATCGCAACCATCAAGAACAGTGTCATTGGAATTCTGCGAATTGAGAGTATCCTTTATTCGTGAACGCAGAGCCTCCAATATATCATTTGCGTGAGGGATTGGTATTTGGGATAACTCTTCATTCAGGAAGCCAATATAGAGGATAGACAATAGCGCTGCAGGAGTACCATGACCCGTACAATCAGCCACTGCAGCTATTTTGTAATTATTGATTTGCTTAATGTAATAGAAATCGCCGCTGACAATCTCCTTAGGTTTATAGAAAACGAAAGAGAGAGGAAAAACACTTGTAGTGTCTTTTGCGCCGGTCATCACCTTCATCTGTATCTTGCTAGCGTAGCGTCTACTATCCATGACAGACTCTTGTATAACGGCATACTTATCACGTTGTATAGCAAGTTCTTCTTTCTGCTTGTTAATTGTGATATTGTTGGCTTCGAGGCTAGCGATATATCTTTTTTTCTTTCTATACTGTACTAGATAATATATAGCAAACCAGATAGATACTATGATAAAAACGACAAGGATGATGAAACTTTGGGTGAGTTTTTCAGAATCCTCGTTAAACTGCTGAATATGTATTGAATCAAGTTCATTTTGCATTTCCAGGACTTCGATCTGGCTCTCTTTAAGCTTTATCTGATATAGCATCTCTTTATTGTATGCCTCGCTTGAGCGTCTGCTATCGTTTAAGGAATCTCTAATAGAGACTTCGTGTTCCAGGAATTTTAGGGCGCCAGCTTCATCCTTACGTTCCTTGGCTATATTATACGATGCTCTCAGAGCGGTAAGAAGTGTATTAATAGCCCTATTGTCAGATGAGATAGTTATTGCTCTATCAATATGCAAAAAGGCCTTGTCGAGATCGCCCATTGCAATATATAGTTCGCCGAGATCGATATGAGTATTGGCAATATTGTCACGTTCTCCGGTAATCAACCTTATTCTTAACGCATTCATTAGTGCAGTCTCGGATTCGGTATATTTTTTAGAGCGGAAATATATGCCGCCCAGACGTTGATGAGCCATTGCCATAGAGCGTATATTTCCAAAAGATTTGCACGTTTCAATATTGTTCTTGTATATGATAATAGCAGAGTCAAGTTTATTGGTTCGTTCCATTGAGAGAGCCCAATAATTGATAATCTCTGTAAAATCAGTAGCCCTTACCATTTTCTGGCGGGCTGATATCACTTCTCTAAAATAGTTGTTTGCTAACTGGTAGTAGTGAAAATTGGATGTGTTTTCTCCTAAATCGAGATAGAACCTACCCATGTAATATAGTCCTTCAGATTTGTAGAAAACAACACTATCGAGAACAATATCATTATTCTTTGATGCTTCTTGGATAAGTCTATTGGCAAGAATGACAGCTTTATGTGCATGTTTGTAAGTGTTATCCTTGTCATAGCGGGCAGAGTCGCAAGTATAAACAAGAGTTTTGTACATGTTGGAAGCGCGACTATTATGACGTTGAGCACTAACGCTTGAAGAAAGCGTAGCAATAATAAAGGTAATAATTGCGATTATGAGGCGCATTTTATTGTTCATAAGAAAACCTATTGCCCAAATGTAGGAAATGTTTTTTAATTCTACAATAGTGAAAAGGTTAAAAATATTGGCGAATAGTCTGATTGTTTATGTGAAACTTAAATATGGTAGTGTGAATGGTGAATGGTTTATGATAATTAACTCTAGAAAAAAATTAAACAATAGGCGTAGGTGAACATAGACTCTCAGGTAGTGCAGAGTAGACATGTGATAGTAATATAGAAAAACTCCCCTAGACCCAAGAGACTAGAGGAGCTGAAAGAATCAGGTATTATTTTGTAATTATTCTACAGTTGCGTAGAACTTGTCGCTATTAGTGCGGCAAGGGAAAAGTCTGATAGTAGATCCGACAACCTTGATGTCGCTTCCGCCATACGAGAGGTCATTAAGGTCGCCACCGAGGTTGATTTTCCAATCAGGATCAGTAAGGCCGTTCGCGCGGAACTTCCAACCAGCCTCAGTCACGCCTGCATTCTCGAGTACGAAGCAGAGATTCTCATCATCCC
>JAKSLC010000208.1 GCA_024401415.1 Bacteroidales bacterium
TGTAGATACTCAGCGTAAGAAATATTGCCGTTTCAAGAAACTCGGCATCAAGTACATCGACTATAAGGATGCAGACTTCCTTCTCAAGTTTGTTAACGAGCAGGGCAAGATCCTTCCCCGTCGCATCACCGGTACCTCCAACAAGTACCAGAAAAAAGTATCTCAGGCTATCAAGCGCGCACGCCACATCGCTTTGCTGCCTTATGTAGCTGACTGTTTAAAATAATCAAGGAGGAAGAATAGATGGAAATTATACTCAAACAAGACGTACAGAACTTAGGTTATAAGGACGACGTAGTAAAGGTAAAAGACGGTTACGCTAACAACTACCTCATTCCTCAGGGCATGGCTATCATCGCTACCCCTACCAACAAGAAAATTCACGCTGAGAACCTCCGTCAGCAGGCTCAGAAAGAGGAGAAGATCCGCAAGGATGCTGAAACTCTTAAGGCTGCTCTCGACGGCAAGAGCGTTCGCATCGCTACCAAGGTTGGCGAGCAGGGTCAGCTCTTCGGCGCTGTAAATAACATTCAGGTTGCTGACGCTCTTAAGGAGCAGCACAACTATGATGTTGACCGCAAAAAGATCGTTGTTGATGGTTCCAAGATTAAGGAAGTAGGCAACTACACCGCTATGGTAAACATCCACAAGGACATCAAGGCTGAAATCAACCTCGAAATCGTTGCTGAATAATCTTATTCAACATAGATATAGCAAAAAGGAGGGACACATACGTGTTCCTCTTTTTTATCCTCTTGAAGTGCCATGCAAGCATCATAAAAGCCATTAGCCTATCTACGTTTAAGCCACTGGTCCACATCCCATTTCTAGGAAAGAAGCGGATAGTTCCCATTCAGACTCCCCTACTCTATCCATATTTTTCAAAGCGCTACATACAATATTATATTCCTGTATACGTTATACCGTAAATTAAAACCAGCAAGATTATGAAGAAGTACTATGTAATCGGCGTCTTTGCCGTAGTATGCAGTCTTATCCTCGCCCTCTCCCTCAACCTTAAAGGGGCTGTAAATGCTGCCGTTAACAACTCTACCGTCTCTGTAACAGGCTACGGCGAGAAGTTTATCCAGGCTAACCAGGCTTTCTGGAAGGGCTACGTATGGGGAGAAGGGGTCACCAAGAACGAGGCCGCAGACAAGATTCCTGCTGCCAAACAGAAATTCGAGGAGTTTATGAAACAATATGGACTCACCGTTGTCTGGGAAGAGGTGGACTTTAATGAAATAAGCCGCAGCGTATACCAGGACAACAGATATGTAGGTTCGGTATTTGACCACTACAACGCCCAGGAGCACTTCTCCATCAAGAGCAACGATGTTCAGAAGGTTCACGATGCCTACATCGCCCTCAGTACCCTTGGAGCTGAAATTAACTTCAACGCCCAGAAACCCATCTACACCATCAGCCAGGACGTTATCAGCGAATATAAACTCTCCCTTATCGATGAAGCCAAGGCCAATGCAGAAGAGCGTGCCAACCGCCTAATCTCTGGATTCAGCAAGATAGCAGGCATCAACAAGATCGACGTAGGTCAGTTTGTAATCAACACCAATGCTGATGCCTCAGGCCAGCAGGATGAGGAATACTACTCTGTTCAGGAGTATTATATCGACAAGAAACTCAGCGTAACCGTTCACGCAACCTTTACGCTGAAATAGGGAACTTCCTCAGCATGAATCATAAATAACGGGCTGTAGTTCCACACCACAGCCCGTCACTTTTTTATCTTGTGCATTAGAGAGTCACACAATAGGGTTTCTGCTATTTCTCAATGCGGGAGGTAAACTTGCTCTGCAGTTTGTTTCTGAAACAATACAAAACGCCGAAATAAAGGGCTGTAAGAGCAAGGGTGAATAGCACAGCCATTAATTCGCTTACAACCTGCAAAAATAGTATTAACCCTACCAACAATAGGATTGAAGGCGCTACATAGGCTAATAGCACAGCAAGCAGACCGCGATTCTCGCTCACGGTAACAGTAACCGTATCGCCTTCGGAATAGGATTTCCAATCTGGAGTATCTACCACAAGCTCCTTCTCCTGACTTTCATGAAATCCACACTTCGCATGACAGGAAGCGCAAGCGCTGAGTGATTCTATCTTAACGGTTACACTGCCATTCTGAGCGTGGGTAACAGTACCTGGGTGAGTTGCTACGGTTGACATATCTAAAAATTATATTTAGGAAAATTATTGCAAGCCTTAACGCACTTGCCTTGGGTATTAATCTTATGGACGCTAGTCTCGTACACCACTTCTGCCCTGCCATATTCAAAGGGGGAAGCATGTGTAAATATAAAGGGGGTGATGAGGTTTCCTTCGGTATCAATATAGGCCCATGCACCTCCTCGCTTCACGGGTGCGCGACCGTCATGGAAAGAGAATGCTCCATCATATTGAATGGGGATAACGATCTCTCCTGCCTCATTAATGAAGCCTATCTTATTATTCTTCTCCACCATTGCCAAACCATCGTTGAACTGATATGGATAGGCACACTGGAGATTGTTCTCGTACTCGAAAGGCAGCACTGTCCTACCATGATTGTCAATAATACCATACAGGCTATCCTTAACGACCATTGCCAGTTCTTCTTTAAACACAGCAGCATACTCAAAAGTGCCGAAATGTTCCTTTCCCTTTGTATTGACATAACCATATCGGTCTCCTATGCGATAGGTCCAATAATTGTCACCAAACCCCAATATATCATCATATTTATATGGTGTAATGGGCTTGAACTTGTGATTGAAGATTGCCAGTTTCTCTCCATGAGGATCAGAAGCTATAAAGAATCCATCCTCGCTAACACCTGTAACCAGTTCATGGATAGTGGGTAGCATCTCCCTGCCTGATTTATCGATAATACCAAAACGGTCATACTTCTTCACTACCGCATAGCCGTTGAAGAAGGGGTAGGCATATTGGTAATCGTTGCGAAGAACAATCTGATTCTGCTTATTAATATAAACATATTCAACGAAGTTACTGTCGCCTGCCGTTACCACAGCATAGTCTTCAAAAAAAGTACTTGCTGCACGATACTGAGGTTCGATTACCATTGCTCCCGACTCGTTCAAGAAGCCCATGAGTCCATTCTTGGTTACACGAATCATGCCATCTGAAGGATAGGTAACCTCTTCATATACAGGAGGCACAACTTCTTCTCCATGACGATTGATCAGACCACACTGGTAATAGTCATTGTACACGAT
>JAKSLC010000209.1 GCA_024401415.1 Bacteroidales bacterium
CCAGTTTCTGGTCTGCCATATAGTAAAGCCCGAACAAATCCGCACGTGCCTCTTCTATGGCTGAATGGTATATGCCAAGTGACGATGCTGTGATACCCTCATTCAGTCTTCCGCTACCATGACCAAGACACTCGTGAAGGTCTGTGTGTAGGTCGTCGTAGAGCTGACCGTATTTTTCAAGTCCTTCTCTGATTTTTGCATCTGCAATAAACTCAGCATTGAAGCCGTTGCCTCTTGCTGCCTTGTCGTACGCGTCTGTAATATTCGATATCGTTACGGATTTGCTGCCATACTCAGCGCGTATCCAGTTCGCATTTGGTAGGTTGATGCCGATGGCTGTCGATGGCGCCGTACCTCCACCAAGCATGGTAGCACAGATTACTTTTGCTACTATGCCTCTCACTTGTGGCTTGCGGAACTTAGGGTCCACTGGTGAGTTGTCTTCAAACCATTGTGCGTTGGCTGAGATTGTCTCTGTACGTTTTGTGGCAACTTTGTCTTTATAGTTCGTAACACCTTCCCATGTGCCTTTTCTGCCCAGTGGGTCGTCATATACTTCTGTAAAGCCATTCACAAAGTCCACATCGCCCTCTGTTTCCTGTACCCACTGTACAGCATACTTGTCAAATGTAGCCAGGTCTCCTGTCTCATAATACTCTATAAGTGTCGAGATAACCTCTTTCTGTTTCTCGTTCTCTGCTACTGAGCGTGCTTTGTCTAGCCAGTAGATTATCTGCTTGATAGCCTCACCATATAGTCCGTCAGCAGTATACTTCTGCTCTGTAACTACGCCATCTACCTTGACTACCTTGCTGTTCAATCCGTATGAAGGACACTGTGATGTGCAGGCAGCCTCAAGTGGCTTGTATAGTGCCTCTACTTCTGCTTGTGTGACTCCCTCGTAGAAATTGCCTGCCGATGTAAGCACTACATCTGCCTCAGCATCCTTGTTTACCTTCTTTGCAAGGTATGTGTCGTCAAATATTACTTTCTCTGTCTCTTCATCTATCAGTTCTGCCACACCGGCTTTCTCAGCAGCCGCCTTCAGGAACTCTTTGGAGAACTCTGCCTTGAATTTGTCATTGGCATAATGGTGGTATATACCGTTTGAGAACCACACTCTCTTGAGGTAAATACTCATAGCCTTAAAATCCTCACTACTCTTGTCCACCGCGTCGCAAGTATAGATAGCCTCCAGAATAGTACGTATCTTGATATTGTACTTGCCGAACTGGTCCCAGGTAATGTCTCTACCGGCATTAGTAGCTTGCGAGAGATAATAGATATACTCTTTCTGCTGTAGCGTAAGCTCGTTGAATCCTGGTAACTGGTATCTCAATACCTCGATATCAGCAAAACGCTCCACAGAGTAGTCCGTAATAACGTCTTCCGCTGTTTGAGTAGAAGTGCTCTGTGAGCACGATGTGAACAATGCAACTGCTGCACATACACACACAATGTTTGATAAGAATTTTGTCTTCATTTTCAGTACGTTGAAAAAACGCTGCAAAAGTAAGAAATATATTAACAATACTCCGCCGAAAACAATGTCATCATCTGTAATAATAAAAATGGTGCATCGTTTTCTCGATACACCATCAATCTTATAATAAAGCGAAGCAACTGCTAGAAGCCGCCGCCCATGTTCCTGCGCATCTCTTGCATATGCTCGTCCCACTTCTTGAACTGCTCTTCTGTAAGCACTTCTTTGAGCTTCTTATTCTGCTCCTCATGTAACTTGCGGAATACGCTGAAGTCTGGCTGACCCTCAGATTGCTGGAAGACCTTCTGCATCTCTTCTCCTTGCGCCTTGAAAATTACAAGTACCTTTTCGTACTGTTCGTCAGACAAGTTTACTGTCTGTTTCATCTGGTCTGCCTGCATCTTTGCCATCTCTTCTGGACTTGGCATCTGACCACCAAACTGTGCATTTGCTGCACATAGGCCAACAAATGCCATGAGGCATGTTACGGCCAACTTAAATAGATTTTTTTTCATAAAAATAATGTTGTGTAGTTTATATAAGTACTAATCACTAAATATATTACTCATGGTAATGTATCTAATAATTTCACTTGCAAATATAGAGTGTTATTCGTTTAGTTATTATTTTTTATATCATCACAAATGCATGGTTTGTCTATAAAAACGGCTCGTTCTTACATTTCCCCCATTCTGTACCTCCTTTTTTTGGAGTAATCTCCACCCTGCGTCGCAAATTTCTGTCGTTCCTTATCTTATTGCGTACTTCTATATCAGCAAGCAGTATTGTCCGCCAAGTGTCGATGCTATCTCACGACTGAGCGTCATTCCCTCACCTATACATCCCCAGCGCCTTCCTCAACCCCTCTTTCACCTCTTCGCGTAGTCTCTCTTCATCCAGCTCCTTCCCATTATACTTAAACCTCTGTGCATCAGCATTCGTCCCATCTGCAAACGCCATACCGTAAGGATAATAATGCACCACCTGCTCGACTGCGCCACTGGCACTCATCACCATCCTGTTATTCCCCAGATGGTCCTTTACATAGAAATGGTACGCAGGCGTATTCCCACTGTACGTCAGATAGCCGCCCTCTATGAGAGTCTGCTTCAGAACCCCATCCTCATAAATATGACTGCCAATATACTCCATAGAATGTGTCTTCCCTGCTTTTGTAGGCATCACTTTCAACTTCGTATGTACATTATATACTCCTTTTCATTAACTGTCCCACCAGTTGCATACTTCTATAATGTAACAGACTACAATAGATTATGCAAAAGATTAAATGGGATTTCAGAATCTGTATAATTCATATTGTCAGTGCTTATTCCTAAACTATCACACCCACATTTTAGTTCTTCTGAAGAACTATATTTGTGTATATTGTATGGGAACCAAGACTCTCCTATTATAGAATCATCAATTTCTACAATACATCCATACAAAGAATCTAAAGCAGATTTTGATGTGTCACATAATACAATAATAAAATTATCATTCCAATATACATCTTTTACCAACCCAGAACCAGGAACCATAACCATGCATTTACTACTTTCTCTATAGTGCAAAAACGATTTTTTATTGTCACTCACTCCTTCTGCTAGGCAGAATCCTTTATCTCCGATTTCTTTATATTGGATTCGATCCACGCAAAGCACATCTGCGATCAATATGACAGTAAGTCCTATTGCTAAATGTAGATATTTTCTCCTTATCATAATATTTACTT
>JAKSLC010000021.1 GCA_024401415.1 Bacteroidales bacterium
ATGGCAGATGTAAGCTCTTTCTTGTCCATAGTACCATAACCGATAACTACGACTTCATTGAGCGCAAGGTCATACTCTTGCATTGTTACATTTAACTGTTGACCGTCATATACGATCTCTTGGCTTTCCATTCCAAGACAACTCACCATAATAGTTGTTCCTGGTTCTCCAGGGAGTTCAAAGTTACCGTCCACATTTGTAACAGTACCAGTTGTAGTGCCCTTGATTGATACACTGGCTCCTATAAGAGGATCGCCGTAGGTGTCTACGACAGTACCCTTAATGTTACTTGTCTGCGCCCAAGACGCCAGAGAAGTAAAAGCCATCAAAATAAATAGACTGCTTTTTTTCATAATGTAATTGAGATGATAATAAGTCATAAATGCTTTGAAAAGTCAATAATTAAATGCGACCTTTATTCGAGCATTTTGATGGCACGAATATAGACTATTTAACAAATGTGATTTCCCCGTAGGAGCGTTTTGGGAGTAGTTTTTTAAAAATACAACATTGGTTATCAACACCTTAGCACAATTCAACCAACACCAAAAAGGAGCAGTTCTTATGATACACAACTAGTCAAATTCTTTAATTTCTTTCACACTTACTTCACGTTTTCTCTTATTTCAAACCTCAAAATGTTGTAAAATCTGAAAAAAATGGATAATCTTGCACTACATTTACTATCGTACACACATCATATTGTTATTAAATGTCGAATAGAATACTCAAGTTAGTTGTTACTGCACTGATTTTCATTATGTCACACGATTTGTGTGCCAAGGATATCAATTCTTTGCTGAATCGTTTAGATGAAGTTGTCGCCAACCGCAGTCAGTTTATTCAGCAAAAGGAGAAAGAAATCAAGGAAATGAAGATTTTGCTTCAGCGCACGCCTCTCAACGCGCGTTATGAGGTGTGCGATATGCTATGCAATCTCTACATGGTTAGTAATACCGACTCTGCCAGACACTATAGTGAACTATGCCTCGCCTTTGCAAAAAAAGCCGAGTGGTGCAGCGATGTTCGACTTCAAGGAGCCCATATCAAACTCGCTCAGTGTTTGGCTATCAATGGCATGTACGAACAGGCAAAGGAGAAACTCAGTGAGGTAGAAGGGCAACTATTCGAAGAAAACAAACTCAGTTATTATAGGGTACTTACTCAGGTCTATATCTGGGAAGCAGAGTTCTCTACCCTACCTGATGCCTATCAACGAACAGAAAATAAGGTCTTCCAGTGTCGTGATTCTGTTCTTTTCTATGAAACAGAGAAAGTTCATCAAGTTCATACAGCAGCTATTATTAAGGCATATACAGACAATGCAGAATCAAATCGTATGCTTCTGCCTATGCTCGACACTATGTCTTATGACAATCCTAACCTCCGCTTCATAGCAAACACAGCTGCCTCTAATTTTGAGACTTTAGGAGATAACGACTCGGCTTGCTACTATTATGCTCTTAGCGCTATTTCCGATGTAACTCAAGGCGTTATGGAACACACATCTCTTAGACGTCTTGCAGTAAAACTTTTCGCAAAGGGTGATATCACTCGCGCATACAACTATATTAATGTATGTATGGAAGATGCCAAAGCTTGTGGAGCTCGTTTACGTACAATCCAGATAGCAGAGGATCGGCCAGTTATACTCAATACCTACCAAGAAACAGTCAGCAATCAGAAACTTAGTCTGGAGATAATTGTTGTTGTTCTTGCTTTTCTACTATTTATTGTTGCCTTCACACTATATAAAATATACAAGATTCAGAAACGTCTCAAGGAGGCACAATCGAAACTCCTCGAATCCAATGAGGATCTACGACAGAGCAAGCAAATGGTGGAGCAAGTTTTGCAGCAAGTACAACTGGTCAACCGTGATCTCAAGGAGAGCAACCAAATCAAAGAGGTCTATATTACCAACTATATGAAGCAATTCTCAGATGGCATCGCAAAACTCGAATCTTACCAGCAGATGCTACAAAAGGTTGCTCATACATCTAATTACGGTAAGCTAGTCCAAACAATAAAGAACACTGAAATTCTAGACCATGAGCTAGATGTCTTCTATCAGTCTTTCGACGAGACTTTCCTTGGGCTATTCCCTACTTTCGTCAAGGATTTCAACGCACTTCTCCGACCTGAAGAGCAACTTCCTGAACCAGAAGATCGTCATCTCTCTACGGAGTTACGTATATTTGCTCTTATACGCCTAGGAATTAATGATAGTGAGGAGATTGCTTCTTTCTTACGATACTCAATAAAGACAATATACAATTACCGCACAAAGATTCGTAACAAGGCTCTAGGAGACCGTACTTTACTAGAAGACCGACTTATGGAAATTGGCATAACCGAAGCTTAAAAAGTTGCCATTTCACCATATTTTTGCATTTGCTTAACACTCCCTTTTTTACGAACAAAAAAATCATAACGCCTTGATTCTTTGAGATATACCATATACATCAACTCCCAAAACACTCCATGACATTATTCCAACATTAAAAAAGTATTATTCTTGCGATGTGGAATTTCAAGAATGTTAACAATGAAAACTCTCATCGCATTTTCTCTTCTGGTATTTGGATGCACTACGGTCATGTCCCAAACCATCTACCAGAATAGTGAGTACAAATGGAAAGGGAACCAGTTTATACAAGGTAAGTTCAAGGCTACAGCAAAGTCTGCTACCGATATTGTCAGTAATTACGTTGAATCGGAATGGAATTCTCCTGCGCCTAACTTCATGCCAAAGATGGAGACTGGCATCAACAGAGAACACTGGCAACTAAAACGCGACATCTCCCACCTTCCGGTTTATACATCTTCTCTCATCATAGACAATGCTCTCTATAATATGAGTCTTGAAGAGAGCGAGTTGGCTATTGAACCCGACTCAACATATCGTACAGGTGTCTATTGGGGTGGCGTATGGACCCGCGATGTATCTTACTCTATCCTTCACTCGCTCGCGCAACTTTGCCCAGAGGTATCTATGAAATCGCTTCGTGCGAAAGTCAACAGTCAGAACCGTATAATTCAGGATACAGGTACTGGCGGCGCTTGGCCATGTTCAACTGACCGTACTACATGGGTGCTGGCAGCTTGGGAGTGCTATCTTGTTACTGGCTCTCAGGATTGGCTCAACTTTATCTACCCTGTAATAAAGAATACACTCGAGGATGATAGAATAGTAGCTTACGATCCTGAGACAAAACTTATGCGTGGCGAGACTTCTTGGCTTGACTGGCGCGAACAGGAATATCCTACATGGGCCGAACCAAAGGATATATATAGTTCTGAGGCAATGAATACTACCGCTGTTCATTATCGCGCGACACAGATTCTTGCCGAAATCTGCCGTCTTCAGCATCAACCTGCACTTGCTGCTAAATACGATAGCTGGGCAAATGATCTTAAAGAAGGAATGAATAGTCGTTTATGGAACGACAATATGGGCCTTTATGCAATCTATTTATATGGTCGTCATAATCTCGTTCAGCATGAGCAGATGGAGATTCTTGGTGAGTCGTTCGCCATTCTTTGGGATATTGCATCTTCTGAACGTCAAGCTTCCATCAGTCAGCATATGGTTAGCGAGCCTTTCGGAACTCCAGATTTCTATCCTAATCTAAAAGACCAATATCCTTACCACAACGATGCCATGTGGCCTTTCACTCAGGGCTATTGGCTTAAAGCTCAGGCTAAAGCTGGCAATGAGAAAGGTGTTCTTCATGCCATCTCTTCTATCTACAGACTTGCAGCCCTTACACTGACAAATCTTGAAAATATGGTTATATATAGCGGTTGCGAAAAGGGATTGCCAATAAACTCTCCTCGTCAGCTTTGGGGGGTGGCAGCCAACGCGGCTATAGTACCTAATATATACTTCGGCATCTCTTACGCTCTAGATGGTATTCACTTTTCACCAATGGTACCTAAGGAGCTCAAGGCGATTCGCCATCTTTCTAACTTCAAGTATCGTGACGCTATTCTCGACATGAAGGTATCTGGTTATGGCAATATCATCAAGTCGTTCCGTCTCGATGGGGTTGAGACTTCTCCTTTTATTCCGGCATCTATCTCGGGGGCTCATAGTGTTGAAATTGTTTTGGCCAATAATCAACTCGCTCCTATGCAAATGGTTCTTCAGGAAAATCAATATCAGCCACTAACTCCTAAATCACGTATCGACGGTTCTCAATTAAAGTGGGATGCCGTTGATGGGGTGTCTGGTTATGTAGTACTAAAAAACGGAAGCGATTGGAAGTATCTCCCATCAACTACTCTCAGTCAGCCTCTTGATGGTGATGGAGAATATGCTGTTATAGCTGTCGGGGACAACAAGTGGCGTTCATACATGAGCGAACCTCTTAGCTTCTATAGCAATGTTCATACCTATGAGGTCGAGCATTTTGCTACTCCTTCTGCTAACTCTAGCGCAGTGAATATCTCTCGTAATGAGAATATCCTTATCACAATACCAATAGAGATCGCTACCGATGGCCGATATGTTATCGACTGGCGCTATGCGAATGGTAATGGTCCGGTTAGTACCGAGAATAAGTGTGCTACCCGCCTGCTCTCTGTCGATGGCGTCGTCGCTGGCATCAGTGTATTTCCTCAGCGAGGTTCTAATGAGTGGGATAACTGGGGGTGGAGCAACGCTTCTATCGTGTCGCTGTCTAAAGGGCGACACACTATTACTCTCGAATTCAATGATTGTGTCGAAAACATGAATCTTCTGGTTAATCAGGCTTTGCTCGACCAGATGCGTATCGTAAAACTATAATTCTTACATAATGAGAAAATCAAATTCATCGTTGTTGACTTGGGCACTAATAGGTGTCACTGCTCTCCTTGAAGGATGTAGCAGTTCTAAGCAACAAGAAAATGACGAAGCAATAGCGTTAAACAATAACGTTGCTTGGCAAGACAAGCAGGTTCGTTTCACCGTCATCACAGATGGCGTTATCCGTATGGAGTATAATGTAGATGGTAAGTTTACAGATAATCCTTCTTTTATTGCTACAGAACGACAATACCCAAAGAGCAATTTCTCTGTTGATGAGACAGAGCAAGTTGTGCTTATCTCTACACCGAAGATGTGTATGAGCTACATGAAGGGTTCTGGTAAGTTTACAGCAAATAACATCTCTATCAAAAGTGATGAATCTCTTTCACAAACTTTTGAATGGCGTCCTGGCGACGTACAGAAGGAAAACCTGGGTGGTACATATCGTACTCTCGATTGCTATGATGGTTCCGAGTTCTATTCATGGGTTAATGGTAAGTTTACTCAGGGTAATGATATGCCTCTAGAGAAAGGACTCCTCGCTCGCGATGGTTGGACTCTCATAGACGACTCTGAAGGTCTACTTTTCGGTGGTGACGTCAACGACCTCTCGCAGCCAGGTCTTCCATGGGTAAAGGAGCGTACGAAGTCTGAGACTTCTAACGATGCAAACCAGTCTCAAGACTGGTATTTTATGGCTTACGGACACGACTATAAGCAGGCTCTTAACGATTTTACTGTTTTCGCAGGTCGCATCCCTCTGCCTCCTCGTTTTGTATTCGGATATTGGTGGAGTCGCTATTGGAGTTACTCTGATGCAGAAATGCGCAAGGTTGTTTCTGATTTCAAGACTTATGGTATTCCTCTCGATGTTCTCGTTGTAGATATGGACTGGCACTGGGTTGAACAGGGCAAAGGTGGCTGGACGGGCTATACTTGGAATGATCGTCTCTTCCCTGCTCCAGAGAAGTTTCTTAAGTACCTCAAGGATAATGATCTTAAAATTACTCTTAACCTGCACCCTGCAGATGGTGTTCCTGCTTATGAGGATAAGTATGGCCAACTAGCAGAGTTCCTTGGAAGTGATCCTAAAAGCAAGGAGACCATTCCTTATGTTGGTTCTGACTCAATGTTCATGCGTGGCTGGCTTGACAAAATGCTTCTACCTCTACAAAAACAGGGTGTGGATTTCTGGTGGCTCGACTGGCAGCAGCAGCTTCAGGATTCCAAGATTCCTTCTTTGAGTAACACATGGTGGATCAATTATTGTGTCTTCGAGAATCAGCGCCGTACTCAGCCAGAGCATCGTCCTATGCTTTATCACCGTTGGGGTGGTTTGGGTAACCATCGTTATCAGATTGGTTTCTCTGGTGATGCGTACTCTACATGGTCTTCTCTCGCGTTCCAGCCTTACTTCAATTCTACGGCTTCTAACGTAGGATATGGTTATTGGAGCCACGATCTTGGTGGCCATATGTTCATTGCCGGCGAGAATAAGCTCGACCGTGAACTTTACACTCGTTGGATGCAGCTCGGTACTTTCTTGCCTGTTATGCGTAGTCACTCTACTAAGGATGCAAACATGAAGAAGGAACCTTGGAATCTAGGTCCAGAGTATCAGCCTATCGTCACTTCCGCTATCCAAGAACGTTATAAATTAGCTCCTTATATCTATACGGCTGCTCGTGAGGCTTATGAAACTGGTGTCTCTATATGCCGTCCTCTTTATTATGACTATCCTGAGGTTGCAGAGGCGTATGCTCCTGAGTTCCGAAATCAGTATATGTTCGGCTCTCAGATACTTATTGCACCTATTACTGCACCTATGACTGATGGTATCAGCACTGTTAAGGTTTGGTTACCTGAAGGTGATTGGTTCGAGACCGCTACTGGCACAATACTAAAGGGTGGACAAGTGCTTGAACGTCGTTTCCTTATCGACGAATATCCAGTATTTGTAAAAGCAGGTAGCATCATTCCTGTAACAGGATCTACGGTCAAGAATCTTGCTTCTTGCAATGACAAGGTCTGCATAGATATTTACCCTGGTTCTGCTAATGGAGAAGGCGTATTCTATGAGGATAATGGTAACGATCGCGACTATGCACACAATTTCGCTACTACCCGCTTCGCTTCTAAGGTAGAGGGACAGAAGCAGACTATCTCTCTAGGCGCTCGTTGCGGCAAATATGAGGGTATGCCAACTAATCGTGCTTATGCTGCTCGCGTTTATGGAGTTGCTATTCCTTTTGAGGTTGTTCTTGATGGGCGCAATGTAGAATTTAGCTATGATCCAGCTCAGTTAGCAGTAACAATCGAACTAGGAGAGCCAGACTTAACTCATGAGCATACTCTCGTTATTACATATCCTAACGACTATCCTGAACTCAATGATGGTCTCGTCGGCCAGTTTCGTCGTGTAAAGAATACAATGACTAACATGAAGTTCCGCGCTTCTTATATCAACTACATTGAGGGGCTTGGAGAAATGGGCTCAATATGTGAGGCTATTGGTTACTATCCAAGTGAGTTCAATTCAAGAATAGTTGATTTCCGTACAAGTTATTCTAATCTCCCTGTTCTCCTCGACCGTCAAGACATCGGTGCCGAGAATAAGGAGTGGTTCCTTAAGTCAGTGGTTTACTAATATAGTTTGATTTAATGTTTGCAATGAAGTTCAACACATCTCTCAAATCATTATGCCTGGCGGTTATAGTGGTTTGGCAGGCATCGCTGGCATCTGCGCAGGAGATTTCTTCTCCTGCGGGCAACATCTGTGTCTCTTTCAGTGTCAGCGATGGTGTTCCTTCTTATAAGGTGGACTTTAATGGTAAGCCTGTTGTCGCAGAGAGTCGTCTCGGACTCAAGCTCCATAATGCTGCCGACCTTGTATCTGGGTTTGAGACATCTGACGTTCTTTATTCCACCTTCTCAGAAAAGTGGCAGCCTGTTTGGGGCGAAGAGAGCGAAATTGACAATACCTATAATGAGATGGAAGTTCGTCTTCGTCAGATGGATACCAAGCGCACAATCAGTGTCCGTTTTCGTGTCTACAACGATGGCATTGGCTTCCGATACGAATTTCCAGAACAGGAGTCTCTCGTCTATTTCACCATCTCTGAAGAGTGCACAGAGTTTGCTATGACTGGCGATCATCGTGCATGGTGGATTTCTGGTGATTATGATAGCCAAGAGTATGACTATACCGATTCACGACTCTCAGAGATTCGTAAGCTCAATCAATCTTCACGTACTGGTTGTTCTTCGCAGACTTTCATCTCTGATGGCGCTGTTCAGACTGCTCTCCAAATGAAGTCTGACGATGGCATATACATCAATATCCACGAGGCTGCTCTTGTAGATTATCCTTGTATGCACCTTGAGTTGGGTGAGAATAATTTCACTTTCCGTAGCGTGCTTACTCCTGATGCTGTAGGCCAGATGGCTCATGTTCAGACTCCTTGTCACACTCCATGGCGTACTGTGATGATTACAGACGATGCCCGCAAGACTCTCGCATCTCGACTTATCCTTAATCTCAACGAACCTTGCAAAATCGAGGACACGTCTTGGATTAAGCCTGTCAAGTACATCGGTGTCTGGTGGGAGATGATTACCAATAAGACAAGTTGGAACTATACTGACGATTTCCGTAGCATCCATCTTGGAGAGACTGATTACTCTGCAGCTAAGCCTCATGGTCATCATGCTGCCAATAATGAGAATGTTCGCCGTCATATCGACTTCGCTGCTGAACATGGCTTCGATCAGGTCCTTGTAGAGGGTTGGAACGAAGGATGGGAAGATTGGTATGGAAACATGAAGGACTATGTTTTCGATTTCGTATCTCCTTACCCTGATTTCGATATCAAGGCGCTAAATGACTATGCGCACTCCAAAGGGGTCCGCCTTATGATGCACCACGAGACGTCGTCTTCAACCATCAATTATGAGCGTCACCTCGATGCCGCTTATAAGTTGATGAGTGATTATGGCTACACTGCTGTAAAGAGTGGATATGTAGGTGACATTCTGCCTCGTGGGGAGCATCACTATAGTCAGTCTATTATCAATCATTACTTGTATTGCGTTAAGAAGGCTGCCGATTATAAGATATGTGTCAATGCCCACGAGGCTGTCCGCCCAACTGGTCTTTGTCGTACGTATCCTAATCTCATCGGCAATGAGTCGGCCCGCGGTACTGAGTATGAAGCTTTCGGTGGCAATAAGCCTCACCACACTCTTTGCCTGCCGTTTACTCGTCTTCAGGGTGGTCCAATGGATTATACTCCGGGTATCTTTGATACTAAGTTGACATTCCTCCCTTTCAAGAGTAATGGCATGATTCAGACAACTCTCTGTAAGCAACTAGCTCTCTATGTCACTCTCTATAGCCCTCTTCAGATGGCTGCTGATGTGCCTGAGAACTATGAGAAGCACATGGATGCTTTCCAGTTCATTAAGGACGTAGCTGTCGATTGGCAGAAGAGTGTCTATCTCGAAGCTGAACCTGGCGACTATCTCACTATAGCTCGTAAGGAAAAGAATGGCGAACGTTGGTTTGTCGGAACCATCACAGACGAGAATTCTCGCACTGCCATCATCGACTTTTCTTTCCTCACTCCTGGTGTCAAGTATGAAGCAACAATATATGCCGATGCTCCCGACGCCGACTACCAGAACAATCCTCAGGCATACACCATTACCAAGAAGCAGGTGACTAGCAAGACTAAGCTCAAGCAGCTCCTCGCTCGCAGTGGTGGCGCTGCCATCTCGATTGTTCCTTTGAAGAATAAATAATTCGTTAGTTTGTGTATTATATGAAGAAGTTATTTGTATTGCTCAGCTCATGGTTTTTGTGTCTGTGTGCCTATGCAGGCCAACCTAGAGCAGAGTATCCAAGACCTCAGTTTCAAAGAGCCGAATGGGTCAATTTGAATGGTGAGTGGTCATACGCATTCGATTTTGTCGGAAGTGGTATGGAGAAACAGATGCACCAAAGCACTGGTTTTGACGGTAAGATTATTGTCCCATTCTGCCCAGAGAGTAAACTGTCGGGTGTAGGCTATACAGATTTTATCAATAACATCTGGTATCAGCGCTCTATCGCTATCCCACAAGAGTGGACCGGCCGCCGTATCAATCTTAATTTTGGCGCGGTGTATTATAACTCGGAGATATTCGTGGATGGACATCTGGCTGGTCGTCATTTCGGTGGCAGTACATCGTTCTCTATTGATATCACCAAATTTGTAAGCGATGGCAAGGAGCACTCTCTTGTGGTTCACGCCTATAGCGATACTCGTACGGGAAAGCAGTCTGCTGGCAAGCAGAATATGCGCCATACCCCATTTGAGTGTATGTATACCCGCTGTACTGGTATATGGCAGACTGTATGGATGGAGCCTGTTGACAGCAAGGCTGTTATGCGCGCTCATGTCATCACAGATATCGACCAGAATCAGGTTGTTGTCAAACCTGAGTTCTACAGCGAGGCTGGTTCTCAACTTAAGGTGACTCTCAAGGATGGCAAGAAGGTTGTGTCGCAGAAGACTGTGAATGCACAGAATAGTACAGTCATCATTTTGCCGGTTAAGTCTCCTAAATTATGGTCTCCTGAGTCTCCTTTCTTGTATGACCTCACTTATGAAGTCCTTGACAATAGCGGCAAGGTAATCGACCATGTTGATTCATACGTAGGTATGCGTAAGATACATACTGCAGGCAATAAGGTATATCTCAATAATCAACCTTACTATCAGCGTCTTGTTCTCGATCAGGGCTATTATGAGGATGGTATATGGACTGCCCCTTCTGATGAGGCTCTCAAGCATGATATCGAACTCTCTATGGCTGCTGGTTTCAATGGTGCTCGTCTGCATCAGAAGGTCTTTGAGGAGCGTTTCCACTATTGGGCCGATAAGTTGGGCTATCTTACATGGGGAGAAGCTCCATCATGGGGTATGGATTGTAATGACCCTGAGGTGGCTCGTAATTTCATGTCTGAGTGGAGTGAGGAGTTGGTTCGCGACCGTAACCATCCTTCTATCGTATGTTGGACTCCTATGAATGAGGAGTTCTGGCCAGATCGTGTTCAGTTCCCTCGTTTTGTGACTGATATATATAATCTCAGTAAAATGCTCGATCCTACTCGTCCAGTCTGTGACGTAAGTGGTGGTGTGCATATCAAGACTGATATCTGGGCTATGCATCATTATGAGCAGGACCCTGCTAAACTTAAGGAGATTATCTTCAATGGTGAGCGTTTCTTTGCCGGCTATCCTGAAGTGCAGGATGTACCTCGTATGAATACCGGGTTCAATCGTCTGACGGATAACAATGTCTACGAATTTCCAGAGTATAATCCTGCTACTACGCCTTATATCATGGATGAGATAGGTGGCATCAAGTGGGTAAAGGGCCAGGATGCAGAGACTGGCAATAGTCAGACATCTTGGGGATATGGTGAGCCGCCTCACTCTCTAGAGGAGTTCTATTCTCGTCTCGAGGGTATCATTGACGCAATGATTGATCTCTCTGATAATGTTTGGGGATATTGCTATACTCAGCTCACTGACGTCGAGCAGGAGCAGAATGGTATCTATTTCTATGACCGTTCTTCTAAGTTTGATATGAAGCGCATAAAGGCTATTTTCTCAAAACAACCTAAGCAGAAGTAAATCCTTACCTAATAAAAAGGAAAGTGCTCTCAATTTTATTTGGGAGCACTTTTTGTATATGTACGCCATTTCTCAATGCACTTCGTCATATCTTCTGGCAGTTCACTGGTGAATTGCATAAATTCTTTTGTCTTAGGATGCTCAAACCCTAATGTCTGAGCATGCAGGGCTTGCCTTGGTAGTATCTTGAAGCAATTCTCCACAAATGCTTTGTAGCTTGCTGTAGGCTGACCTTTTAGTATCACATTACCTCCATAACGCTCGTCAGAGAATAACGGATGTCCTATATGTTTCATGTGCGCACGTATCTGGTGCGTGCGGCCAGTCTCAAGGTGACAGTGTATAAGGCTTATATATTGTAATGCCTCTACCATATCGTAGTGCGTTACAGCATGCTTGCCTATTTCACTACCTTCGGGGAAAACATCCATACGAAGTCTGTCTTGCACGCAACGACCGATATTACCTCGTACTGTACCATGCTCTTGTTCCATTATACCCCAAACAAGAGCTACATATTGTCGCTGTGTGGTCTTGTCGTGAAATTGCTTAGCCAGATGCATTTTGGCATAGTCGTTCTTCGCTACTACCAAAAGACCAGAAGTATCTTTATCTATACGGTGAACTAATCCAGGACGCGGGTCATTCACATTGGCGAACATAGGCAGTGATTTTAGGTAATATGCCAAAGCGTTGACCATTGTGCCTGTGAAATTGCCATGACCAGGATGTACAACCATTCCAGCAGGTTTATTGATTACCAACAGGGTATCGTCTTCATACACTATATCTAATGGTATATCCTCTGGTACTATCTCAAGGTCGCGTCGCGGATACGACATAAATACCGTTACCACGTCGGCAGGATGCACCTTATAATTTGATTTTACCGGTTTACCATTGACCTGAATGTTACCGGCATCGGCAGCCATCTGTATCTTGGTACGCGATGCATGTGGCACTCGATCTGCAACGTACTTGTCAATACGCATTAGGCGTTGCTTGGGGTCAGCTATAAATCGCCAATGCTCATAGAGATTTCCATCAGCGCCTTCACGCTCTTCCATCTCTCCTTCGTCTGATGACATCTCGTCATCTATCGACAACTCGTCCAACTCGTCGTTGAGGTCCAATTCTTCAATTTGTTCCGTCATATTCCCTTATTCAGCAGCTATTTGAGCATCCACAACTTTCTGCATATCTGTTGTAAGCCATAGGTGAATAGATGACCCGATTGGCATCTGTTGTGTTCCGTCGGCCATTGGATTCTGCTGATATACGACAGCACTAAGCGAATCTTCTGCTGTAGCTACATTCGTATCGTAATACAGATTGCCTATTCCTAGAGATTTCTCATTAAGCGTAGTTCTGGCATTATGAAGTGGCATACCTATACACGATGGCACTACAACTTGTTTACTAGAGTTATTTCGCCCAACTATAAGGTCAATAGCTGTACCTTTTGCTATCTCTGTTCCCTCTTTGATAGGCTGACCTTCTACCCTCTGTTCCAATACTAGATCATTGTACTCACTAGGCTTATACAATACCTTGCCAAGTCTCAAGCCTTTAACATTAAGTACCACTTGCGCATTTCGCAGAGAATAATCTACCAGCTGCGGCATCTTGACTTTTGGTCTGTCAAATGCATTGATGGTAAGGAATACTTTACGCCCTTTCTTCACCTTCTTGCCCGACGCTGGTATCTGATCTACTATCATTCCTCCTCGCGCACCTTCACTGTATATCGAATCAATAATCTCATAGTCCAAATCAGAGTTCTTCAACTCCAACTCTATGGAAGCTATTTGGTGACCTTTCAAATCCGGCACCAGGACTGTTCTGCCGCTCTTCGTGTATATGCCTAGCAGCCATCCCATAATGAGAAGCAAAAGTATCAAGGCAATAAGCATAAAAAGCAACTGCCATAAGAACGATTTTGAACGTAAGAACTTAAAAAAGGTCATAATATCTAGTATTAGCGAATGTCTTTCAATAAATATTCCAATCCATTTAATTTTATCTCATAGAGCGTCTTAAGCAACATACCCATCCTTCCTTTAGGATAAGCATTATTTTGCTCCATCCACGCCAAATATGGCTCTGGCAAACGCGCCAGAACACAGCCTTGATACCTTCCATAAGGCATCTGCATCCGTACCAAGTCGGTCAATATAGTCACATCTGGAGTTGCACTCTGCATAGCTAAATAGATTATTGTCGCGAAATTACCGTGATTTCCTCATTTATGCAAATCCATTACCATCATAATCAACAACCTGCATTTTCTTGATGACCGACAACATTACAACTATTTTTTATTATACTCTAACAATTATTCATTATCTTAGCCGCACGTAACACATACAAAATATTTAATCGGCATGAACAAAAAACTATCTTTTCTGGCCATAGCAGCACTTTCTCTTTTTGGCTGCCAGCAGGCTACACAGGTCAGTACGCCTGTCCTGACTATCGAAGGTGGCGAGATTCAAGGCACTACTACAGAGATGCCTGGCATTTACGCCTATAAGGGTATTCCTTATGCTGCTGCCCCTCTGGGAGATTTGCGTTGGAAGGCTCCTCAGCCTGTTACTCCTTGGCAAGGCATTCGTAAAGCAGACAAGTATGGTCACCCTAGCTATCAGTCCGTCCACTATCCTGGTGGTTATACTACAGAATGGGGTTATGGCGACGAGTCTCCTTATAGCGAAGATTGCCTTTATTTGAATGTATGGACTAAAGCTCCTGGTGATATCAATAAGAAACTACCTGTTGCCGTATGGATCCATGGTGGCGGCTTCCGCGAAGGCTGGGGTACTGAACCTGAATTTGAAGGTTCAGAATGGGCTAATAAGGATGTCGTACTCGTATCTATCAACTACCGTCTCGGCGTATTCGGCTTCCTCAATCACCCTGAACTTATTGCAGAAAATCCTGACGGCGTTTGCGGAAACTATGGTATACTCGACCAGATTGAGTCGCTCAAATGGGTAAAGAAAAATATTGCTCAGTTCGGTGGCGACCCTGATAATGTCACCATTTTCGGTCAGAGCGCAGGTGCTGGTAGCGTACGTTTCATCTGTACTTCTCCTCTAGCACAGGGTCTTTTCCATAAGGCTGTCATTATGTCTGGCGGTGGTCTCTCTACCGCTACTCAATCTTCACGCCCTTACAAAATGCTCACAATGGAGGAATCTGCTGAGAATATCAAGAGTATCTTGGATTGGGCTGGCATCAAGTCTTTGGAGCAGATGCGCCGCACTTCTACTGAGGTTATGCACACAGTCGCTGATATTTATGCTTCTGCCAACGGTCAACCTTTCCGAGGCATCTTCTATTCTCCTATCGTTGATGGTAAAGTAATTCCTGAGAATTTCGACGACGCTGCTGTCCATGGTACTCTCGCTAATGTACCTTACATGATTGGCTATACTCTTAACGACCTCGGTTCTATGGGTGATGGAATAGCTCAATTCTGCTACAATAGAGAGGAAATTGGAGTTCCTACTTACGCTTACCAGTTCGCTCGCCCTCTTCCTGACGATGGAAGCCATCCTGAGGTTACAGCTCGTCTCAAGGGCGCTTTCCACTCTTCTGATTTGTGGTATGTATTCAAGACTTTGAAATATTGCTGGCGTCCTTGGACTCAAGGCGATTACGATCTCTCTGAGAAGATGCTCTCCGCTTGGACCAACTTCGTAAAGTTCAGCAATCCTAATGGCAATGCTTCTGGAGAATGGACCCCATGTACAAAGGAGAATCCTAATTTCATGGTCTTCCAACTTGATGATCAGAATAAAGAGGCTTCTGCTATGGGAGCTCCTCTCGTAGGAGAATCTCAAGGATTCCCAGGTATGCCTGCTCCTAAGGCTCAAAAGTAACTCACCCGTAAATATATTTACTACCGAGGCTGTTTTTTATACGCGGTCTCGGTAGCTTTTTTTATGGAAGTATTATTTTGCAACGCCCAACACCACTGACCAATCCTATGCCGTTTACAACATTGTTGTATACTCCATTCTGACTGAAAACTGGCAATAACATATAGTCTTTATGAATCGCTACACTCTGCATATAGCAGTAATGTTCGTATGTCATATGGTATAACTCCAACTCTATTTCTCCTTGCAAGTTCTCTATCGGCACATTACAGGTTAATGTTATAACCCTGCCTATCATGTTGGCATTTGTAAAGAGCCCTCTTCCTTTATCATCGTTTATCATACTGGCTTTCGACTCTTCAAATATTCTACCCACATATTCTATATCATCTATCAATGTTCCTGTCTTGGTGTCTCGAGCCACAAGTTGATAATAATTATCTGCCAATCCCCCATCTACTAGTTTTACTGTGCAGTTTTTATATTTTTTCCCGCCTTTCTCTATCTCTTCACTGCGTAGGAGCGTAGCTATAGGCTCAACTGGGACATAACTGCTTGCATAAACAGAAGGCTCATCATCTTTGTCTATTACTACTACTATCTTGCTCTCTGGACGTATCTCTAAATTCTCAAATTCAATGCTCGTAGCATCTCTTGACATAGTTTTAGTATACCTGGTCTTACCGTCAATGGTAATATGTATAGTCGTATTCTCTCCTAATGGTATCTTTGATGATGTCTCTGTAAAGAATATCGACTGATAGGCATGAATCATACACTTGTCTCCCGATTCTACAAATGCAAACAACACCGTCTTTCGCTCTGCAGAGATATCTATATCGGCATCACTCTCACATCCTACAAATGTGAGAAGTATCACGACTAATATGTGAAATACAACACTTTGTCTCATCAGAACTTAAAGCTATATTTTATGTATGGCAATGGGAATGCTACAAGACTGAATTGTTTCAAATTGTAGGCTATAGTCTCTCCTGCCGAATTATCTTGCGGTTTCCAATACACAAACATAGGATTTCTCTTGCCATAAACGTTATAAAGACCAAAACTCAGTGTGTGCTCCCCCCCAGGTTTGTCAAATCTGATATTACACCCTAATGTCAACGAATGCGAATCGGGCATCCTGAATTTATTGCGCTCTCCTGGCAATGCCGCTAATGTATTCTCGCCATCATGCCCGTCCACATCTGTCATAAGTATATATTGCCCGCTTGGTATCGTCAATGGCGCACCTGTTCCGTATGTCCACAATGCCGAAAAATCCACATTCTCTCTATAGGAGTATACACCATATACAGTTATTGCATGTCGCTTATCATAATCTGTCGGGAAATATTTACCTTTATTCAACTCCTCAAATCGGTTCATCGCTTTACTGTACGAATAGCCTAACCACCCTGAAATACGACCTCCTGTCTTGTGTAGCATAAATTCTACTCCGTTAGCCCATCCATCTCCACTGGTCAAGAGCTGCTCCCAATCGCCTTGGGTAAGAAGCTCCACTCCCGAGGTGGTCTTGTATGTCTGTAGTCTGACATATTTTTTCCTATATCCTTCTATTGTCAGTTTTAAACTCTCACTCAATTTTACCTCTGACTCTAATGATGCTTGCCATACTCTTGGCGGTGGCAATGTACTGGACACCGGCAACCACATGTCGGCTGGTGTCTCTACTGTCGCTACGTGCATCTGCTGAAGGAACTGAGACATACATGACCCTCCCATTTTTATAGTTATCCCACTTTGTGGCTTATATGTCACAAGTATTCGCGGCTCTACTTGTATGTATGGCGACTTGTCTTTCCTGTTGCATAGCGAGAGGTGCACGCCTGCCTCGGCACCCACATTTCTCAATTGTATTTGCGTCTCTATATAGCCATGCCCCTCTACCCTCTTCAATGGGTGCTGTTTTTCTGCTTTTATAGTGTCACCTCTCGATATATCACTCTTTATCATCGTATAGCCTGGATAAAAGGCATGTAATGTTCCTTCCAATCCTGCTCGTATAGAACTGATATCTAATAACGATGGATAATAGGTAATATCTGTCTTAACAGAATAATCGTTGAGCCCACTGTAGTATGTCGACGTACTGGCCTCACCCGAACCTCTCTCGTCACTTATCTTCTCATCTCTATTCCTGAACCTGTACCTGCTGAATGACGCAGTTGTATTGCTAAATATTCTTCCGTTGTACGACCTATTCCACCTCAAGGACGACACTATACTTCCCCATCTATATTGCTGTTCATCATTTACGGAGATGTCTCGTATGGCATTCTCCTCGTATTTAATGCGCTTATCTCTGAAGTTATAATCGTTATTCAGGTTGTCTGACCCTATAAAAAAACTCACATAGAGCCTGTCTCTGTTGCTGATTATATAGTTGAGTTTTGAACTTATATCATAAAAATAGAATGAGTATCGCGTATCGTTATTACTTTGCATATAACCAGAGAATATATCTGCGTACGTGCGACGTGCCGATACAATGAACGACATCTTTTCTTCTATAATCGGACCCTCAAACATAACATTGGATGAGAGCAGGCCTATATTCATATACCCGTTGAATTTGTGCATATTTCCTTCTCTCATCTTTATATCTAGCACACTAGACATTCTACCACCGTATCTTGCCGGGAATCCGCCTTTTATCAGAGTAGCCGAGTTTATTCCTTCTGCGTTAAATGCCGTATATAGTCCCATTAAGTGCATAGGGTTATATAGCGGCACATTATCCAGCATCACTATGTTCTGATCCGAATTACCTCCTCGAACACTCATTCCTCCAAATCCCTCTTCTCCACATTGTATGCCTGGTGTATGCTGCATCGCTCTGATAATATCACTCTCTCCCATCAGACTTGGCATATCTTTTACTTGCTGTATAGGTATGCTCACTACTCCTGCTCCTGCATCTGCAGGTGGCTCAAAGTTCACTACATCTACCTCTATATTCAAGAGGTTATTATATCTTGACAGCTCTATGTTTAATGTCGTGTCACTCCTCAAATCTATATTCATCTCTTTGGGGGCATAGCCAACAAAGGATGCTCTAAGTGGCACGTTCCCCTCTGGCAGTGTCAGACTGTAATAGCCAAATTCATTGCTCACAGTTCCTCTAAGCAGCACCATATCATAAATATTTGCCGCTATCAAAACCTCTTTACTTCCCGCTTCTTTTAGGAAACCGCTTATCGTATATCTCTTATCTCCATCAGGAGGTGTTACTATTACTTTTCGTTTCTCTATATGATATTGTACCTTATACCTTCCAAATATCTTATTGAGCAGTTCTAGAATCTGCCATCTCTTATGCTTCAACTCAATAGGTCTGTTGGCGTATGGCAATACTCTGGAGGAATAGCTTATTGTAAGGTTGCTTATTCGTTCCACCGTCCTTATAAGACTGTCTGTAGTCTCGTATTTGGTTTCTGGAAGATATACCCAAATTGATGTCGAAGTTGTATCTGCGTCTATCGTTGTGGTTCCGGCAGAATAAGCGCGACTACCATTGAAGCACAATGCTACAATAAAAAAGAGGCACCATAGGCACCTCTTAAACAAATCACTA
Organism: Bacteroidales bacterium; assembly: GCA_024401415.1. Lineage (GTDB taxonomy): Bacteria > Bacteroidota > Bacteroidia > Bacteroidales > Marinilabiliaceae > W3P20-009. The sequence goes on from JAKSLC010000021.1 coordinate 18,958, forward strand.
TATTCTGAATGAATAGTCTGCACTGAGTTTTGTTCGCTTTGCCTTTTGCAAATTTAGCGAGTTAATGTCAGACTACCACCAACAAATTCCATCTTAATACCAAAATGCAGAGACAATTCTTTCAATACCGTTTCTAATGTCTCGTTGTCAAACTTAGACGTTACCAAAATATCGCTCTTCTGATCTATCAAGCCAATCGGTTTCTCCTCTACTTTTTTTATCTCTGGATACAGGTCCATCAGCTCCGATACAACATCTTTCAATGTTGCTTCCTTAAGCTCAAGTCTGTTGGCATCCCAATCCGACATCGCAGATGTAGAGCAGACTTTCTTCTCAAACAACTCTTGGTCTACCACCACTTTCTCTCCATAGCTCAAGTCTGCAGTGCCAAAAGGAGTGGCGATTCTCACTTTACCACTCTTGACTTTTACACCGAATCTGTCTCTATCTTTCAAGTTCTCAACTACGAAACTTGTACCAAGTACCTCAACTTTTGAATCACGGCCATTCAGATGTACGACAAACGGACGCTGCTCATCTCTCTTTACACTGAAACTTGCCTGACCATCAAGTACCACGACACGTTTCTTGCTAGAAAGATCGTATCTCATTGTTGTTCCTTGCGCAAGGCGTACTATAGTACCATCCTCAAGCACACCACACTCTCTATCTGTATCGGCAGTCATCACAATGGCATTATCTCCCAGCTCATACCCCTTATTAGAGTTGAAGAATAATGTAGCACCCACTGCTATCAAGACTGCCACAGAAGCTGCAACGCCCATCCAAGACCACCTTTTTCTAGGCATCTTCACAACCTTTGGCTCAGCTGGCTGGTGTGCGATATCTGCTTTGCTACAAAGCTTCTGCCATATACTCTCTTTTCTGCTACGAATAGCATCAAGAGTACGCAACTCATCTGCAGTAACCTGGTTTATATCAATACTCTGTTTCACGAAATAGTGTGTCTAGTGGAAATTTACCATTTCAAAAATATTCACGAGCCCCTCTTCTTCCTGCTCGCCCTCGTCACTCAAAAGTGCCTCTTGCTCAGACATAGCACTCTCCTGTGCATTAACAGTCTCATTGTCAACGCTTCCCATAAGCTCCGACTCCGAAAACAACTGAGCAAAAAATTGAAATATAAACTCCATTTTATTAGGTTTTAAATCATCCTCTATCAACAAGACAAACATCCCGCCCCAAACACGTATCGAAAAAGCAATTTATTTGATTTTTATTTCTCTTAGCCTACATCTTCGGCTACCATCGGCACCTCATACAGCACGACTCTCTCTCATGCGGAACAAAGAAATACACATTCTTTGTTTTTGTGCAAAAGGGCGACATCAACCCCTTTGTCAATGCCGCCCTTCTATTATACGTAATACTTACCTTCTTCTATTTCTTCGTAGTGATAATCATTACCGTAGAAGTATTTTCTTTAGCAAACTTCTTAAACTCATCACTTTTATCCTTTACTATTTCCATAGACTCTACGCTATTCACGTCCATACTCTTAAAGACAGTTGGAGATACTACTTTACCATCTACAACAAAGACTATAGTTTCATCGTCCATTGCCCCCTTTTTCGCGTTTACATTTATGACCTTTACTTGTGCTCCCTCTAAATTGGAAACAAGAATCTCTCCAGTCTCATCTTTACTGTGTATGATTTTCTTCACCTCTATTTTTGATATTTCATCTCCCTTATAGTCCGACGTGTAAATGATGTGGACATTGCTCTCTTCATCTACTGAGTAACTTCTTACGGTCTTGCCAGCAAGCTGACTCCCATCAAAGTTCTCTACGTAGGTTCCATCAATAATGTGAATAGTCTTTTTGCTGTTCTGTGCCATGAGATTAGCTGCAGTAAATACAGCAACAAGCACAACTAGAATAATTTGTTTCATACGATTTATGTATTAGTTTTTATGGTTTATTGCATTATAACAGAAATACCTTCTGGCGAACGTTGCATTGAGAATGAACACGCCTGCCCATTGGATAGTGATGCTTTTACAACAAATCCTTTGCCGCTTGGTATCGCTGAAAGTCTATCAATCTGTCCGCATCCTGTTTCCGCAAGTATCGACATGGTCTCATATAGCTCCGTAATCGTGAGTTCTTGCTCTTCTTCTGCTGCTGGCATGAAGAACCACAACATGCCTGCCAGACCTGCCACACACGCTGCAGATACCCACCTCCATATTGTACGCGACGGTTTCAAGGTCTCTTGTGTCGTCAGATATGATGCAATCTCTGCTTCTGTGAAGTCGTATGCTCCACTCTCAAAGCTCTCGAACATATCTCTATACACTACCCATTCGCTCGGAATATCTTTCGCTGAAGCAAGATATTCTCCTAATATCTGCTCTTCTGCTTCTGTAGTCTGTCCTTCATTGAATTTTTCAATGAGCTCGGATATATATTGCTTAGAATAATTCATTATAGTGTTCCTTTCATTAACTTGAGAAGTTCTAGTCTTGCTTTGCTTATCATACCTCTTACCGAGGATTCGGTAGTGCCTAATACTTGCGCTATCTCGATGTAGGACATATTTTCCACGTTCCTCATTCGTATTATCGCTCTGTGTCTGTCATTTAGCGTCCGTATGCACCGGGTAAGTCTTTCTCGGTCTTCCTGCTCAACCAACTGACTATGAGGGGTACTAGTATGCACAACGAAATCGGCTTTGTCTATGGTGTAGTTGTGTTTGGTGTCTCGTATCTTGTTGAGGGCAACATTCCGACAAACCACCGAGGCCATATTGCGCATGTGTCCCCCATCTGGTATCTTGTCTTTCGCTACCCATAACTTAAGCAGAACTTCCTGAACCACATCTTCGGCATCGTCTGCATCGACTATATAGTGCCGAGCCTGACTGAGGATGTTGCCTCGCAAGGTTTCAACGTTATGTATAAACTCTTGTAGTTGCATCGTTTCTTGTTTCTTCTGCTATAATAACACACTAATGCATTTTTCGCTACGCCAAATTGATTATTTTATTGAAAATTTACGATGAACAAAGGTCTTCCCCGAGTCTTCTCCGAGTATAGCCCGAGTATAGTCCCTCCGTAGAGACGGAGCGCGCTCCGTCTAAAAAACAAATAAAAATTTGCGAGCAAACCGTATGCTCCCCTATACTAGCTGCTACTTATCAAGTATAAATTTTACGATGAACAAGAACTCTCTCTTATATCTCAAATAACCTCCTCCGTATCTTTCCGTATGGATCTGAAGCCCTGCGTTGAACAAAAAAAGGCATGCCAGCCGAAACTAGCACACCTAAATATTTAACCAATTCTATCTTTATGTTTCTACTTCGCCGCAATAAGATCTACCCTAGTCAATTTAGCATTACCAGCATTGATGATGAATTCCGTGCTTTGCAATTTCTCTAGGTATTCCTCAGTAATCTTCAATGAGTAGTACTCGTAGTTCACTAGCTCTGTAGTGTATCTTTCATTATCACCCCAGCCCCAGCAGAACAATAGCCATGCTCCATTTGCCGCACAGTATATACGCACCTCATCTCCTACTTTAGCATTGGCAAACGAGCTGGCATTGATGAACTGTATTTGCGGAATGATCGACTTTCCAAGCCAAATTGTATTGTCATAGTTTGTCTCGGTCTCGTTCTTCTCAATCTCAATCTTGGTTATTGTATAATAGCCTCCTGTAAATACCAGTCCGTTCGCTTTCACCAACTCTAGCATCTCTTTCGTCACACCAATTATTATAGGCGAAACACTATCATCTTTACCAAGGAATTTAGTACCTACTCCAGGCAGTGTCTTACCCTCTGGCACATTTGCGTATGTTATTACCATCTGGTTGAATTTCTCAGCCTGGTCCATGTCTTTGACTGATATATGGATATAGTCACCAACTTCCAATGTCTGAAGTTTATCTGTTGCCAATAGGAATGGCGCACCCCAAGATACTTCTTGACTGCCCGACCAAAGCACACTCTTGTCACCCTCTGGTTCTGGCTGATCTTCTGGCAGTTGTGGATTCTCGTCTTCTGGGACCTCAACTCCCATTACTGTCAGAACCTCTTTAGCATAGTTATAGCCTAATTGTCTGTAACCTGCCGCCGTAAAGTGGAATTGGTCGTCCTCTTTTCCTTGGCAATTCTTGGCTGTTACCACATGCGCTGTTGGTATTGTTTGTGGAGTCTTGGCAATTACAGCATTATGATGCCAGCAAGCACCACCCTTTTCCGCATATCTCATCTCTCCAATGAACAATGGCACATCGTTGGCATTTAACCCAAGGTCCGAAAGCATGTTGTTATATATCTTATTGACCTTATCTGGCCTGTCTTGCTGCGTATTATTCGACTCTCCTTGATGTAGCAATATACCTTTTATTACACCCGACTCCTGCGCCTTTTTAGCCATCTCAATAAGCCTATTGTACGGATGATTGTCGTATGCTTTCATGTAGCTGAGAAACCAATCTGCTTTATCTGAAAGACGACCAGATACCAGGTCTTCATCAAATATCTCTATCTCAGCACCTCCAATAGATACATTTATCACGCCTATCTTCTTGTCTGGCAATGCTTTGCACATATATCTACCGAAGTAATCTGCTGGCGTCAAGCCTGTCCATTGGCGACACAATGGCGGGTAGGCAGGGTACCAGTTGCCCATCTTTCTGTCGTTTGCTCCTGTACCGAAATCTACGGCTGCCATCATAAGGAATCTCTCCTCGTCAATGCCTCTCATATCTTCAGCCTCAGGGGTGGCATTGCCTTCCATATTGCTCTGACCGAAACATAGATAAATGTAGAAATTATCATCTACCTTACTCGCCTCAGGTTCTTTCTCCGGATCTTTCTCAGGGTCTTTTCCCTGCTCTTCTTGCTCTTCTTTTTGTTCTGGTTCTGGAGCGTCATTATCTTCGTCTCCACAAGAGATCAATCCAGCAGCACTTATCGCTGCAATAGATAACATTAATTGTCTGAATTTCATTATAAGCTGTGTTTATAGATTTTGCGCACGAATATAATAAATTCCACTTTCTCGACTCCTTATTTATTAAAAAATATTAAATCACTATCCGACCATTCCTTAAAACAACTGCATAGAGAATCCTAACGATAGCGTCACAAAGTCTTTGGGTTTCAAATATCTCGGATTCTTGAATACTTCTATCATATATAGGTCATTAACACTAAATTCGTAGAAGAACGCTACGTTTCTATGTATATTTATTGTCTGGTCATCTATTATATTAAACTCTACTCGCTGTCCCACACATAGGTTGAATCTGAAACGTGTGGAGAACCAGTAGTAGCCCGACGGATATCTGTCTGGCTGATTGGTCCAGAACTCGTCTCCAAATATCATATTCATATAACCTCCTATGGTAAATGGAGCAAGGTGTACTTTCTCTCCTGGCTCTATGTGAAATGGCACAATTAGCTGCTTTAGTGTCATGGTTGCTTTTGCCCTGTCAGAATCGTGTTTCGGCACAACTCCTACAAACATATCACTCTCCAATTGGTCTTTTTTCCCATATTTCCAACCTATGCCTAATGACACGGCTCCCATATTGCCGGCAAATTGCATAGTTACCTTACGAGGCAACATCTTGGCCCACCAGTTCAAATAGCGTATGGTCTTCTGCATCTGACGGGTAATGGTATCCTGACCATTTGTTTTTATTACCTCAACTACCTTCGCCTCATTGCGACGTAATGCCGTAGATATGCCAACTTTAAGTGTGTCGTAAACAACTACTCTCACCGTATCATATATCGTAACACGAATTGTGTCAACTTCAGTCGCCTGATTCTTCTGTACCAAAGACAGAATGAGTATGATAATTGCTATTACCTTTTTCATCTATATATATAATCTTTGCGTGGTTAGAAACTTATATACTCATATTTATACCTGTTTCCCATAATCGTAATCAAGGTAAACATTCTGTCATCCATACTAGTCGAGCGATGGTATATTATGCCATCGTTAAATAGTTCACTAGCTCCTACATTATGGTCATGTGCCGCAGTGCAGAATAGCGGCATGGGATATCTTCTCACAATCTCTTGAAATGTATTCTTTACATTATTGTTGAATACGTCTGCTCCAGGTTGCGCATGCATACTTACTACAGTATACTGCCAAGTCGAATCTGATTCCGATTCTCGCAGTAGCTTTCGCATATATCCTAAATCTGGTATCGGTTCAGAATAGTCAAATTCCAATGCATTGGTATTCAAACAAATAAACCTAACCTTACCAACCTTAAATGAGAAATTAGGCTTGCCAAATACTTTCTGATAGGCTAATTTTCCTGTCCCTATGCAATCATGATTGCCAATAATTACTACAAAAGGACAGTCTAATGCTCTTAGCAGATCTCTTTGCCACAAAAACTCTTCTGTCATGCCGAAGTCACTCAAATCTCCTCCATGTACTACAAAGTCTATATTACCCATCTCATTTATACAACGAACCATATCG
>JAKSLC010000210.1 GCA_024401415.1 Bacteroidales bacterium
ACCTATCATCGCCGATGGTACTGCACCACAATGTGGGAGAGTAGGTAGCCGCCATTTAAACTAAGAACCTCAGTAATCAAGTGATTGCTGGGGTTCGTTTTTGTTGTTATTAATAGTATATTTGCATCGTTTTTCAGAGCTGTGTGTTTGCCTGAAGATTTTCAATTCTTTTTTACGCTATTGCCCATTTTGGCACGAATATTGCTATAGTTTATACAAACCTTAAATGTATACAACAATGAAAACCATGAAGCTAATCATATTAGGTGTCGTAGTTTTTATGACATCCTTACTTACGCAGTCTTGTGAAGTTGATGTAGATTTCCATTCTCCAACTTGGGAGTACAGACATATTGAGGGCGAGTGGATCATGACTAGCCAAGAGTATTTCTATTATGACCATGGTCACCTTGTCGATAAAGAGTATTTTAAGTATTCTAAGTGGAGCCCAGGTAATGACAGAAATCAAATGCGTTTAATTATCGAGCGAGATCATTCTGATTATTATTTCACTGCATATCATGCAGGTTCTTATCGTTGGAATTTTGATTCAGAGTATTCTGTTTTTATCGATAAGGAAGGAGATATGTATAGAATCATTTCTTCCCCTACACATTCTTCTGAAGAGTATATTGGCCATATTAATGATCTTTCATATAGAGAAATGGAGCTTGTATATGAAGGTGCTGACTACGAAGTGGTAACCGTTTACGAGAAGAAGTAATTTTTGATATATAATAGCTAAAAAGGAGACGCTTTCTAATGTGGCGTCTCCTTTTTACTTTTTGTGTATTACTTGAATTTAGTAGAACTTCTTTTTACCTTTCTCTTTTGATCTGCGGGCCTCTTCTTCGTATATAAGAGATTGCCAGTCATCATGATCATTGTTTGCACTTGAAAAGTCTATTGTGGCCTCTCTCTCTTCTAGGTCAAGTATCATTCGGTTTATTGGTCCACCAATAAATTCTTCTACCTCTTTTAATGTATCTTTCTCCTCAGGCGCACATAACGTTAAGGCATTTCCTTTGTCCATGCCTCGACCAGTACGACCAACACGATGTACATAGTTCTCAGGTATATCAGGAACATCGTAGTTGACAACAAATGGTACAGATGGTATGTCAATTCCACGCGCTGTAACGTCCGTTGCGACAAGTATCTGAACTTCTTTATTGCGGAATTGTTCGAGGGCCTTATTTCGTTCCTTTTGGCCTAAATCTCCGTGCATAGAGACTGCTTTCACGTCAACTCGCATCATTGCTTTGCAAACTCTCTCTGCTCGTACTCTCGTGCGCACAAATACTATAATGCGGTCTTCTGGGTGTTCCTTTGCGATTCTCTCAAGGTAGAATCGCTTTTCATCCATGCCCACCATAAGTACACAGTGCGATACGTTGCGAGAGACCATGTCTTTTGGCGATATGCGGATGTTTACAGGTTTGTTGACAACGGAATATGCCAGTTTCTTGATCTTCTCGTTTATTGTGGCGGAGAAGAAAAGTGTCTGGCGGTGTTTAGGTAGTCGGCGAACCAGTTGCTTAATATCGTCTATAAAGCCTAAATCAAGCATGTGGTCAGCTTCATCAAGAATTAATATCTCGCATAATGAAACATCAAGATATCCCTGACTGCTTAGGTCAAACATACGCCCAGGAGTCGCAACTATAATGTCTACTCCTTTCTGCAGTTGTTCTATCTGTGGAGCCTGATCGACACCGCCATATATTGATAGTACATTCAGACCTGTGTTTACAACTAGTTTCTCAAGTACAGAGCCTGATTGCTGGGCTAACTCATGAGTCGGTTCCATTACTATGCATCGTACTCCTTTATAGTGCAATCGTCTTTGAGAGCGCATAAGGTTCTCTATAGCAGGAATGGAGAATGCAGCTGTTTTGCCAGTGCCTGTCTGCGCTATTGCTAGTACATCATCTCCATTAAGGATAGGGCGCATAGCTTTATATTGGATATCCGTAGTCTTACGGAAACCCATTGCCTCTATATTCGAGAGAAGTTGTTCTTTTAGTCCGAATGCCTCAAATTTCATAGCTTCTGAATATCTTGACGTATGCGGTTCCAGCGCTGAGTATCCATCTTGGTTCCCATAACCTCAATCACGTTGCCTGATAGAATTGCACCTGCCTCAGCACATTGTTTTGGCGAAAGCCCGTTGATTAATGCATATAGGAATCCGGCTGCGTAAAGGTCACCAGCGCCAGTAGTGTCTATACTGTTCGCTTTTATGATGCCAACACGTTCTATTTTGTCGTGTATCTTGACAACACTTCCACGTCGACCGAGTTTTACAACGGCAATATCTACGTATTCTCCAATCTCGTTAAGTGCTTCAACGTCTTCTTTGCCAGTAAATGCTGTGGCCTCTTCTTCGTTAGCAAAAACAACGTCTACGTAATGCATCATAAGACGCTTTAGGAACTCTACATTGTCCTCCACAACATTGTAGCTGGCAAGGTCAAGGCATACACAAAGACCACGCTCATGTGCAAGTTTCATGGCTTTCTCAATAAGCTCCGCATTTTGCACCATATAGCCCTCCACATAGAAGTGTGTGTAGTTGTCAAATAGTCTGACGTCTATCTCATCTGCCGATAGCTCAATGGCAGCACCAAGACAGGTAGCCATGGTTCGCTCAGAGTCTGGACTGATAAGCGAAATGCAACTTCCAGTAGTCGTGACATCAGAGGTCAATAGATGTGGTTCAACGCCTGATAACTCAAGGTCCGCCATGAATGAGCGACCTAAGTCGTCATCTTTTCCAATTTTTCCTATCATACCGGTTGGTATGCCAAGATTGGCAAGTCCATATATGGTATTCGCAGCAGATCCACCAGAAACAAATGATGGATTCAATGACTGTATCTGTGAGAGTATTTGGGAAGAATTACTTGCTTCAACAAGTTGCATCGATCCTCGAGGCATTTCTAATTGCTCCAAGAATTCATCTGAAGGAATGCGTACTAAGATGTCTACCAGCGCATTACCAAGGCCTAATACTTTTGCTTGCATAAGGATAGAAAAATTTTCTTGATATTTTTTGGCAAAGGTATTGCAATTTTCCGAAATAGCAGTAACTTTGCAATCGCAATTGGGAGATATAACTGATGTTTTAAGTTTCCTTTGCAAATAAGGTCATTCTCTAATAGCTCAGTTGGTTAGAGCACCTGACTGTTAATCAGGGGGTC
>JAKSLC010000211.1 GCA_024401415.1 Bacteroidales bacterium
CTTAGATGTATATGCAAGCTTGAGCTGCACTTCACGCTGAGACGCACGTGTCTGTGGCTGCCCTTGCAAGAACTGCAGAGCCTTATTCTGAGCATCTTCCACTCCAATGGTCTGTGCCATAAGAGCAAAAGGGATAAGTGAGAGAAGTAGTAAAACCTTTTTCATTACTTTTATAAAGAGAACGTGTCAAAAGACACGAAATATTAAATATTAAATAAAAAATATTATACCCACCTTCACTACAATAATCTGTAATGGGGGTGGATATTATTTAATATTTATAATTTAGTATTTGCTGGGGCTTTTGACACAGCTTCATCATGAACTAATACTTTTTGTTATATTTAGAGAGCTGAATGATTATAGTATCCGTCATTCAAAACCTTCAGGAAACCTTCAAAATCTTTGATATGAGTTCCGTCGAAGCTACGATTATCTTCTATACCATTGAAAGTATCCGATATAACCACATCAATCTGAACACTTTCATCTGTAGTAGCTTCAACTTTCTTCTTACCTTCTTCTGTCAACACAAAATTTGGAGTAATTTTAAGTGATTTTTTGTAGAAGACACTACCTTCGAGAACACGAATTGGGCCCTTAGGATTTTTCATAAAATCAGACATCTTTCCACTGGCTGTTGACTTCTTTACAGCTTCATCTTTTTGGAAAGAAACTGTTTCATCCTTACCGTCAATAGTAAATGTTACAACAATATCAGCATAATCGAAATATTCTTCAACTACCCTTAAAGAATAATGTACAGACTTTGAAGACTCTGGCTTTGGTTCATCAACAATAGGATCATCACTGTCCTTGCTGCAAGATACAAACGACATAGCAGCAATAACTACTGCCATAACACTGAAAATTGAAAAGAATTTCTTCATTTTTGTAATTTTTTAATTAATTAATAATGGTAAATATTTGAATTATAAAACTTTATTTTATGATATAGACCTTACCTCCACGGATCACGATTCCATTGTGATCGGCATTGATGATGCGACCATTGAGGTCGTATATACGCGAGTCGAATGGAGTACCAAGAGTGATGATCTGATGTAGGGATGTTGGATCGTCTGCGTCAGGGTCTTGGATAGGGAACTCGTCTTTAGAAGAATTTGAGACTAAATATGCTTCATGTTTACCGATATTTGTCGGCTTTTGTATCCTATAGAAGCCAACGATGCCATCAAGCTGATCCAACACATAAGAATTACTATATCTAAGTGGTCCTTCGTCGTTGAGTGTCCGGAGACTGCCGTAGTAAGCATTGTCTAATTCGCGAGCAGGTCCTACAAACTGATAAGTGCCTGGTACGCCATGAAGCAGATAAGCACAATCCATATATAGATAATTCTCCTCAGTAAGAACTATCGAGTCAATATCATTGTAATAGTTAACGCGATACGCCTTCAATCCCTCAGGTATCTCTGAATTAAAAGGTATTGCAAAGGTAGTCCATCCCATCTCTGGCACTTCAAGAGGGATTGTTAAGGTTTCAAGATATAAGCAAAGATATGCTCCATAAGGATTACCATCTACTGAGTTTTCAAGCTGTAATAGATATTTTTTACCATATTCCATCCGATCCCCGAAATGGAGGTCTTCAAGTCCTACTATATACCTACACTTTTCGCGTGGAGACAAAGTGATTCCGCTCAGATCAAAGTAATCTACAGGTCCGTCTTTCTCATCACCATACGAGTACACATTGAGTATCAGTGGGCAGGATATAGTATTATCCGTACAGTTCTTAATACCGAAAAACACTTTTAAGACATCATTACAGATATAGCCATTGTTAAAAACATTGACTGGATTAGTTAGAGCAAATTCGTTACCAATAGATATACGGCCATAATTCACCGAAGGTTTTTTCAACGGCAGCTGCCACTCTCCTTTCTCGTCCTTAAACATCGGTATAATCTCATAGTTAGCACCTCGCCTTACCCCTTCAGGGATAAATAATGCAGGCTCTATGCTTTTGCTTTCATAACTCTCAAGAGTGAATGAATCAACATAATCGATCTGATGTGTATCATCAGCATCGTCAATATTAACCAATTTGTATCGGATCTCGAACGTCTCTTCTCTCAGACCGAGATTTTGAAATTTCATTGGAACCTGGACCGTATCACCGGGTGCAACTAAACTATGATCTAATATTCTATGTATGAAAGAGAGTGTTTTCTTGTATTGTGTATTGCCTTCAGGATCAGGATATATTCCTGTAATTATGGACTGATTGATACTATATGAGTCGCCAGCCACACCACCACCTGTACCGGTACCATCAGGTGTCAAAACTTTCTCGGTGCTTGTTGGAGTAATAAGGAAGTAATTGTTATAATTACCGTTCCACCCCCAGTTTATGTGCCAATGTCCATCCTTATAGCCATCACACACAAAGGCATGTCCTAAACCTTTTTCGTTAAGTCCACCATAAAACATTGGACGATTCGCACTCAGTTCATTATATACTATCTCTTCCCATTCTTCATCGCTATAGAATGAGCGCTTTAAGTAAGACATTCCTTTGTTATATCTGAAATGATTTGTCAAACCCTGCGTAGCCTTTATATCGTTAGTTGCAGTACCAGACACATTGTAGCTGGATTCGAATGCAACACCAAGGTGATACATCAGAGTGCCCACAGCAACTTCTTCTCGTGTGCCACTGTAAGTTTTCTCGTAGGAGTCAGCCATGGCTTCCCAGTCATAGTGTGTGTTCTCAAAATCGGCAGTGAATATATTGCTCCAATAAACTTTTTCGAGCGTCTTTGACCCAACACCTGTATCTGGCCAGCGATGGTAGTTCATTATCTGCGCCATAGCGGTTACAGCACATCCTGTAGGGTATTCTATGTCTCCGCTCTGGGATGTAGGCAGCTGCATGTTATACGGTTTATCCTGCCCCCAAGTTGTAGTGAGCAGTGCAGGAATATCTGCACGCTCAGCACGTGTCTGAGACTGTCGTACGACTTTATTTGTACCTGCCTTGACCTCACGTATAGCCTGGCTGATCTGAGCGTCATACTGACTGAGCCACCAGCGCATGTTGTCAGGGATACGGGCATAGTCAAAGCTTCCTGTCTCACCGTAGCCGAGTACTTCCTTAGCAGCCTCGTCACCGCCCATGATGACATAGCCACCGGCGGAGTTGTTGAAGACATAGTAGTATGTCTCAT
>JAKSLC010000212.1 GCA_024401415.1 Bacteroidales bacterium
GTGGTGTACATTGTGGGAATATAAAGAAAGCACATCGGACTATTTATGGAGTCGGGGCCATGGTAGCCATAGTCGTTGCTATAGAGCGACCCTGCTAGATAGTAGTGGGAATCGACATGTACCGGTTCTTTGAAATAGGCCTCATAGGCATAGCAGTAGGCATAATCGGCAGAGTCCAATGTGTCAGAATGCGCTCTAAGAGGTATGCGCATGATATGGGGGACAATTGTGTCCCATCGCACGGAGTCTAAGATCTGTACTTTGGCGGGTGTGTAGGAGTAGTCTTTTTTTAATACATAGAAATACTCCGGATGCCGTGTCCAATTCACCCAAGACGAATAGTACCAATTGTAGTCGGCAGGATTCAGTATGACCATGCCCACCACACCTTTGATCTCTAGCCGAGAAGCTGTGTAATCTTCCTTCGCCCAGATTTTTGGTTCTGTTGAATAAAACTGGCCAGCATAGAACTTTGCAGTATCAGCATGATACTCGGGCAGATTGTCATACCAGTCATAGGTGTAGTAGTTCGGTCCATGGCATTCGATGGTATCGAGGTTAGGATAATACGGCACTTGCGCATAGATCTTCACCCAGCATAGGGCAAACAAAATCAATGGTAATCTCTTCATATCGTTAGATTTTGATAGACGGTTATTTGTTGTCGGAATAGATGTACAAGAAAAATACTATTCGTGAGAGCAAGTATATTCATATTCAACAGATTGAGAGATGAATTGAATGGTTTGAAACGTACCTTCTTTAATACAATAAGTATTTAATTGTTTTGTCGGATAATAATATAGTATACGAGATAATAATTGAGGGTCTTCAAATATCAAGTTTCTTGATACAGTTTCTGTTCTCGAATCAAAACAGTGAAAGTCTCCATGAAATAATGAGTTATATATCATATTTTTTTGAGCTGCATACCCAAGCGTTCCCTGGCTGTTATTCCAGAATGGACCAGCAAGGGCAGTTTCATATTGGTTCGTCCCTGTTTCTGTTGTCGAAATAGCTTGAGCATTAATGTCTTTGTAAAGTAAAGATGTCAGATAAGTATCATTTGTAACAGAGGATGAAATTGTATTCATCCATGAGGGTGTGAATACTACAGAGTTCCCCGTTACATCCTTGAGCAATAATGACACGTGTGCCTTGTCTCTCCATGATGAGCTGCTCTTCATATCCATTATTTCTACATATTCTGTACCTTCCGAGATGTACTGGGTTTCATAATAATTATCACCTTGGTCGAAAATCTTAAATAACATTGGGGTACCTAGTCCCGAAGAAGGAGGATTTAACAAATACGATACAACTACTTCGTTGTTTCTGTGTGTTGCGCAGATTCGGAATGGGGCTGTTGAACGATAGGTGCAGAACTGATGCCCCAATGGGGTGGAATGAATACGATAGTCGTATTGGCCTACTGCCGTTGCCACGAAATTGGCAGGGATTCCATATCGGAGGGTGAAATAGACTCCTCTTTCTGCACCGTAGCGACCGTTGCTGCTTAGTGTCACAAAGCTTCCGGATTGGCCAAATTCTGAGCCAGTATAGACCACATCTTCGAAATACTCATCGCCAGGCGAATACGGATGAATAACAGAGTAATCATACCCAACGGTGTTTGAAACAGAATCTAAAAAGGGTATTATTTCTACTAGACAACTCTGACTCTGATCCGATACGCCGACAGCCAGAATCTTCTCTTCTTTATATCCATCTTTGACTGCTAATCGTTTGATTTCTTTCGTCTCAGATATATCCATTATCTCATAGGCACCGCCTCCGCTGATCACATCATCAATATTAAAACGGCCAATGATTCCATGAGAATTTTGCGCTAGGGATATGATGTTGCCTTCCGTGTCGAGGTAGGTATCATGATTAGACACATGCTCTACGCCACAAAAATAGCACTCGTGTCCACAGATTTTAATATCGAGCACTTTTATATATTTCTCGGTACAGTTGCTATAAATTAACTTGGGGATAGAGAAATACATTGACTGGTCACAGCTAAGTTGCGAAGAAAGAAGGGGCTCTTGGTGCTTGACTAAGAAGATGGAACCTTGGTATTTGTCAAAATAGTAGATGACGGAATAGTATCCTTTGTAGTCTCTTTCCATAAGGACATCTGAGCCATTCTGGCTATAGTATGATTGGATCTTAGATGAATAATTGATTTGCGAAAAAGATACCCCATTGCAGAGGATAAGTAATGCTATAATTGTCAAAAAAAATCTATTGTGCAATGACCTGCTTGCTATGCAGGACCGTTTAGATAATACAATGGAATGAAAAAAGATGTTCATAACTGATAATAATTCAATCTGAAAATAATGAATTGAAATGTGTTTTATTACATGCGGAGGAAGGAGCAGGAGGGGCTTCTGCCGGAGGTGATAGCGACCCTCCTGCCCTTGCCTCTTGCTTGTAGTCCCGACCGCCAGAAATGAGCGGCCGGGACTATCATGTCCGTCACTTCACGACCAGCTTCTTGGTGC
>JAKSLC010000213.1 GCA_024401415.1 Bacteroidales bacterium
TGGTATTGAGCAGGATGTATATGGCAATCTATGGGCAAGTACGCAGCAAGGATTGGGTTGTTATGATGTTCGTAATAGACGATTTAAAAACTTTACTACTGCCGATGGTACAGATGGGAATCAGTATTATGATCGTTCCTCATGTAAACTCAAGGATGGTACTATAGTATTTGGTGCTACACATGGATTGACGTTTTTTAATCCTACAGATATTCAGATGGGCAGAAAATCGTCTATTGTTATCCAGAGCCTTATGGTTAACAACGAAGTGATTCACCCTCATGTCGATGGCATTTTGGAATCAGCATTAATGTTCAAGCCAGAAGTTGTTCTAAGTCATAATCAGAATAGTATCAGCGTCGGGTTTACAATGATAGATTTCTGCCCAAATCCTAGAGTGCGCTATCGTTATCGCATGGAAGGGTTTGATAACCAATGGGTAGAGAGTGGACATGTTCATAAGGCAACGTACAATAATTTGCCTCCTGGAGATTACACTCTCGAGATTCAAGCAACATCTGGTAATGACAACTATGTTTTAGCAGCCAATAGTATGCATATCGTAGTTAGATCGGCTTGGTGGCTTACATGGTGGGCTAAGACTTTCTATTTCTTTGTGATACTTATCTTCCTGTCGTATATATATGTAATCCGTATTCGCGTAAATTCATCCCGCGAAAATATGAAGAGAGCACTTCAGGAAAAGGCACACGAGCAGAAGATTAATCAGATGAATATGTCGTTCTTTGCTAATGTGAGTCATGAATTCCGAACTCCTCTGACCATGATATCAGGACCTCTGTCTCAGATTCAGCAAAGCAAAGACCTGTCCCAGCAAAACAGTCAGCTTCTGCAGATGATATCAAGAAATGTTGACCGTATGTTGAGATTGGTAAATCAGCTTATGGATTTCGGTAAGCTGGATAATGATATGCTTAAGTTGTCTGTCGCCGAAGTGAATATCAGTTCCCAACTCAATCATATGGTGGATATTTTCAGAGTAAACGCTCAGGAGAAGCATATTACTTTCCGTACCGTAGGGATAGAAGATGAGCTGGTCGCATGGATAGATCTGGATAAGCTTGAAAAGATTGTTAACAACCTTCTTGGTAATGCCATTAAATTCACACCACAAGGAGGTACTATTCAGATGGATGTTGATATTATACCTCAGGCCGAGGCTTTACGTCTGTTGCCAAAGTCGGAATTACGACGTGATACTCACTATCTCTGCTTGAAGGTGAGTGATAGTGGGGAAGGATTGCCAGAAGGAAATATAGAACAGATTTTCGATAGATATTATCAAGTCAATGGTCAGTCTGCTGCGCATATCTCTCTCGGTACCGGAATAGGTTTGTACTATGCACGAGGGTTAGCTCGCTTGCACCATGGCTGGTTGTACGCCGAAAACCGCAAGGATGATATGGGCTCGGTATTTACTTGTATACTGCCTATGACTAAGTTGGTGTATAGTCCGAATGAAATATCTGATGAGAAGATTGAGTCCGTTCAGAAATTGCCTGTTATAGAAAGTGCTAGTGTTATCCCCGTAGAGGAGATAAATAATGACAATGAGACAACTATTATGGTGGTGGATGATGATACTGAAGTAGCACATTACCTCAAGACTTTGTTGTCTCCAAGCTATAATGTGATATGCAAATTTGATGTTGACAGTGCTCTGCTTGCTATAAATGACCAACTTCCGGATATAGTCTTGAGCGACGTCGTTATGCCTGGAAAGGATGGTTATGAGTTGTGCAGGGCAATCAAGGAGGATGTGCAGATAAGTCATGTGCCTATAATCCTCGTGACAGCTAGAGGCGCTATCGAGAATCAGGTAGAGGGATTGCGTATCGGTGCAGATGCTTATGTCCCTAAACCTTTCGACCCTACGTATCTTTTGGCTCTGATACAGTCTCTTCTAAAGAATCGTGAGCGCCAGCGTCAGGTGCTCTCTTCTTCTACGCAGGCTTCAGCTATAGAAGATAGTGTCTTAACGCGTCAGGATAATGCTTTTATGAGTAGTCTCTATAGCCTCATGGAAGCAGAGTTGTCCAATTCGGAGCTGGATGTCACTAGAATGGCGGAGAAACTCTCTATGTCGCGCACCAAATTCTATTATAAGGTGAAGGCACTTACAGGTGAGGCTCCAGGTGTGTTCTTTAAGACGTATAAACTCAATAGAGCTGCAGAGTTGCTGAAAGAGGGACAGTTCAATGTATCAGAAGTCGCAGAAAAGACAGGTTTCGGCACATTGTCGCACTTCTCTACTAGCTTTAAGAAACGTTTCGGTGTGGCACCAACGGGTTATAGATAGTTGTAGTATATAATTCTTTATAAATATGGTATGATATACGATGAACTTGTCTTCATTGTATATCATATTTTCTTTGCAGTGTTAAACAGAAATTAACAACGATACGACTCTATTATGGTCTAAATTGGACTGTAAAATCGCTT
>JAKSLC010000214.1 GCA_024401415.1 Bacteroidales bacterium
TTAAATCTATCATGCCTACCAACAAAAACGCCTCCATCCGTTACCAAGCACTCGATAAGTGTTTTCGTAACCGCCGCCGTCGCTATTTTTTATCGAAGACCTTCTGAATAAATGCGAAGATGCCTTGCATTACTACAATGGCAATAGTGGTGTAAGCCGTGGCAGTACTTCAAAAGATAAAGTAATAAAAATTAAGTAGCATTTTAGATTAGAACAAGAATATGGTTACTATCAAACAAATACATATAGAGAATTTCTTTGGGAAAGGAACTTTCGAATGGAAACTTAACCCCTTAGTTAATATACTTGGTGGAAAGAATGGAAGTGGTAAATCATCTGCTTTTACGGCTTGCTATGACATCATGTCTTCTGAGCAGTTGTCTGATGCTAAGAATAGCCAGTTAGAGAACTGGTGTACAAAGATAATCATTACCCTCAGTAATGATTGGACATTGACATGGGACAACACTGACAAAGGTGGTATTCTTGATATTTCAAGTGGATCTGTGACAGTAGAAGCCGCTGTCATTTGCGACAATACAGGAGCAAAGCGTTCATTTAAAGACGTAGAGGGTGAGATAGATGTGCTTCTCATAAACTCTTTTGAGCAACACCTCTCCAAGGCTGTCAGTTATGATAGCCAACCAAAGACTCTGAAGCTTGACGACCCGACAATGCTTGACCTCATGATAAAGGATCAGATAGAACTCCGTAATCGTCACAATACTTCCGTTATGGAGAAGTACCTATCTGGACCGGAAGAGAACATGCAGGAGCTTTCTGCATACAAACAACAATTCATGAAGTTGTTTACTGTGCTTGCTGCATTCCTAACTGGTTATGAGAAGGCATTTAATAGCGACTTCCAATTTACAAAAGGTGGCAAGACGTTTGGCTACGAGCATCTGTCTATGGGTGAAAAGCAGATACTCCTACTTCTCCTCATGGTTGCCAACACACAACAGCAGAAATGTATCTTCTTCATGGACGAACCAGACCTCAGTATGCATATTGACTGGAAGGAAATTCTGATAAAGCAGCTACACGAGCTTAATCCAAACATGCAGATTATCCTCTCTACCCATGCCCCAAGTGTAATAACGGGTTGGATGGATTGTACAAAGGAAGTGAATGAGTTGATAAAGTAACAGTCGCTATGGCAACACTAATTGAAGCATTAACACCAAGATATTCCCAGCAGGCATCAGTACTGACAGGCAACCCCAACCGTGTAACTGTTGAGGTTGAAGACAATATTGATGCAGAGTTCTGGGGCGACATACTTCGCGAGCAATGTCCTGAGAAGGATTTTCACTTTAATCCATACCAGACAATACTCAAAGACAAAGGGTATGTAGAAGCTACAGGCAAATCACGAATCATAAAGATGGCTGATAGCCTTAACAGCTATCATATTGGTTGCGTGGATAGTGACTACGACTGGTTGTTCTCCGATACGTTAGAATACGGCAAGACGATTTGCTCTACCCCTTATCTTCTACAGACTTACACGTATTCCATCGAAAATCTGATGTGCAATCCTGAGACTCTATCAACGCTCGTACAGTATTCATGTCAGGAAGATACGGAGTATGATTTCGTATCATATTTCGAATCACTTTCTGCCATCATATACCCATTGCTCATCTGGTCGCTATACCTAAAGGAGCAGGGAAGTCAGGACTTTACACCAGGAGATTGGTCTGAGATTTTATTACATGACAGTAGCGACCTGGATGCGATGACTATAATAGTTTCTAAGAAGATCAAGGAACTGGAAGAAAATCATGCGGATGAAACAGATATGGTCAATGCACTCGAAGGGAAAATGCAAGGCAACATGAACGTAAACGAATCGACTGCCTACCAGTATGTTCAAGGACATGCACTCTTCAACCACGTACACCGTGCCGTTTTGAAACCAATCGTAGAGTCATTATCAAAAAAACATATCGATAGTTTATCCGATAACAGCGAAAAGGCTTCATATTCCCGTAACATAAAGCAAAACCGTATCGACATACTACTGTCTCACAATTATAGCTACAAGTCTTATTCGAATCTCTACAAAGACATCTGCAATGATATTAAAGCAATCTGGAATAAATAACGACGGCGTAGTAGTAAACTATGCAAAGTATGGTGACGTACTCGCCAAGTTGAAATAACTTGGAAAGCTTGAAAAAAATACAGAAAAAAAGTAACACCCCAATAGCGTACCACTCACAATGGTGGTACACGTACCACCCTAAAAAGTGTTATAACAAAGAATACAAGAGTATGACATTAGAACAAACATACGATAAATGGCAGAGTTTACAACCTTTGAGTGAACCAAGGTGCTTAATGCATTACAGATATATTCAGAAATATCTATTGCAGGATTGGCAGAGCGCTTTGGTATCAATAAATCTGCCATGCAGAAGCTTCTGAAGACGATGGCTATATCACACGTAGCG
>JAKSLC010000215.1 GCA_024401415.1 Bacteroidales bacterium
AGTCAAATCCCTGATTAGCGTAAGCCGATACAGATGGCAAATACTGATATTTAGCATTCTCAACCTGAATGTCACTACTCTGACAAGATTGCTCCATACGCTTGATTTCGAGATTATTTTCCACTGCGTATGTTACACAATCCTTAAGGGTCCATACCTTCTTGCCAGCCACCTGCTGTGCCATTGCCGGCACAACAGTTATTGAGGCAAGAGCAATCGCCATTATTGATGATTGTCTCATATGTTATAATTGATGTGGTTAATAATTAATTATTTTTTTGCACCTCGGAGCTTGTCATCAATAGAGAGACCCGTTTTGACCTCCATCTTGATTCCATCACTCATACCAGTCTTTATTTCTCTGCTTTCGAACTCCCATTCTACAGAATCCTTTACGACATATACGAATGCTGTGTCACCAGAGAACTCAATAGTACCTTCAGGAATACAAAGTACATCAGCTGCACGTTGAAGCACGATCTCAGCATTTGCAGAATAACCGGCACGAACAGTAACTGTATCAGGAACTACGACTGTAGCCTTAATCTCAAACTGGTTAGCACCGTTCTGCTCAACACCCTTAGGAGAAATATACTCGAGTTTAGCATCGAATTCCATGTCCTGAAGAGCGCCGAGAGTGATCTTGACTGGCATACCCTCATGTACACGGCCAACTTCTGTCTCATCTATGTTGCCACGGAAGATAAGGTCATTCATGTTAGCTACAGTGGCAATTGTTGTTCCATCGTTCATTGTATTTGCTTGGATAACCGAGTTACCCACCTTCACTGGCACATCAAGAATAAGGCCTGTAATAGTTGAGCGTATTAAAGTCGAGCTCATAGAAGCCGAGTTCTTTGTGATACCATCACGAACGATCTCTAACTGATCCTTTGCTACCTGAAGTTCTTCCTGAGCCTGCTTTACCTTCAAGAGAGCATTTTCATAAGTCTCCTGGCTCTCAAACTTTTGTTCGAAGAGAGTTTTAGTACGCTCTGCATCTGTCTGATACTGCTTGAGGTTCATCTCAGCTACCCTTACGCGGCTCTCTGCAGAATTGAGTTGACCGAGCTCAGGTATAACCTTAACCTTAGCGATAACCTCACCCTCTTTTACCTGCTGACCAGCCTCTTTATAGAGTTCACTGATGATACCGGAAATCTGCGGTTTAATAAGAATTTCATTTCTTGGTTCAATCTTACCTGTAACAACTGTAGTCTTTTCGAGAGTGGCAGACACCACATTCTCAATCTCATATTCTACAGTCTTTGGTTGCGACTTACGGAATAAGAATATAAATGTCCATACGAATACTGCAGCTACTGCAAGTACTAGAATTATTTTAAGAAAGTGTTTCATATGACTTAATTATTATCTAGTTAATGTTCAATTTTTATTATTCTTGTTTATAGATTAGTCTTCATGCATTGCTTCTACAGGTTTGATAGCCATTGCTCTCATTGCAGGAGCTAATCCTGCAATAGCTCCTAAGGAAATCACCACTATAGTCAAACCTACTACTGAACCAAAAGTTGCCATATATCCATATGGGTTACCCATATCGTCAAGTATCTGACCGTCCATGATATTCATTAGAAATACTCCGACTGTAATACCTGTCATTCCAGCGACAGAAGTCAGCAAGATACTTTCTGCCATAATCTGTTGAAGAATATCTTTAGGCTGAGCACCAATTGCTCTTCTGATTCCTATTTCTACGGTACGTTCCTTTACCGTTACCATCATGATATTTGAAACGCCAATGATACCAGCCAGCAACGTTCCCATACCAACCAACCAGATCAGGATTTCGATTCCACCAAAAAGAGTGTCTATCATAGAGAATATCTCCTCGGCATTAATCTGTCTTACTCCCTCCTTGTCTTCGGGAGATACATAATGAAACTCAGCAACAATGCGTCGTATTTTATCCTCGATAGAACTGATTTTAACTCCTTCTTTTGCTTCAACCGCTTGGTGTAAGCCGTCTGACCAGCGA
>JAKSLC010000216.1 GCA_024401415.1 Bacteroidales bacterium
TCCTTTTGTAGCTTTGGGTATTATTCACAGTAAAAAAATGAATATATACTTTGTAAATCGTTGTGAAAACTATATTTGATATATAACTCGGATGTGCGAATTGTATCAGACGAGCAAATCAAACATCAGTGAGCATATTAAGCATAATGGGGCAGGATGGAAGGTGTGATGCGAGAAGTTATGGCTAGAATTGTTCGACATAAAAAATAAAAAGTTCATCGCGAGTATAAGTGGGGACTTCATCTGGAGAATAAACGCCCTCCGTTATGAGAGAAAATACACCAAAGAATTTGTCTTCGAGAATAGCCTGGAGCATAACGCTCTGGGCTTTTTCAAAATTCATTAAATCTACGCATCCGTCATCGTAATATTGATTTACCATATTTACGTAGTATTTGCCTACCTTGGGAGCTTTGCCAGCGTTGCCCCAGGCCGCCATCTGCGGAATGGTCAACTCCTGCACCGACACACCCAGAGCGGCTGCGTACTCGTAAATATCTTTGCATTTTTCAATGTCTACCATGACCTTATAATTTAGACACAAGCAATGCATAGCGCAAGGAGCGCCAATAAAATGTTGTACGACAAAGATACAACAAAAATTGAGAATGGAGAATGGAGTCGAAACGCTAGTGACGCATGAAGATCGAGAGTGGGACCTTAACGCCGGCGCGTAACCCTATGTTTCGCAGATTAACTTTCTTGATCACATCTGTCTCCATCAGGCTCTTATATGTCCTGTCTGTGTTAAGCATGGCTCCTTCGTGATTCTTAGCCATGTCTGTCAGTCCAATCGAACTGTATATTCCACCGAAGAAATATATTTTAGAAGTGATCTTTGTGACTACATTAACGTCATAGTACAATGACAAGCCTAATCCTTTTGTAGCAATCGTGCCGTCTGGTCTTGGTTTGTCAACCGTAAAGCCATGGTGCTCCAGATCGTGAATGACCACATTGGTTTCTGGATAATAACCTGTAGTTTCGTACTCGCCATCTTTAACCTCATATTTGGTCACAATAGGGAAATACATCTTGAGTCCGGCACTTGCAACAAGTGATATGCGCTTGGTAATTGGCAGCCTGTATAAAACGCCAAGAGGCACCTCGAGGTTGACACAGCGTTGATGCTCGGTCCACCCTTTCATAGCAATGATGTATGTGAAGTCCTGCTTGTTGACCTCATCATAGAGATCGTACTTCAGCGTTCCATCCAAAGAAGCGGTACTGTTGCTCAACTGCACACCAAGTCCGGCTGTGAATCCCCAATTTCTATTGAGAAATTGGTTGTAATCTACATTGAACGAACCACCGCCGCCAAGTTTTCGATCCGAATCGCCACTTTTGAAGTATATTGAGCTCAATCCCCCGCTCAATCCTCCGCTAAGATATCGACTATCACCAAACAAAGGGGAGAAATTCGGCTTGCTCACTGCCCTTCTCCACTGAGCGTTTGCCATTTCTGGTGCGCCCAACAGCAGACTCATGGTCAATATGCTTAAGAACTTGTTCATTTTTAGCATTGTATTTACGTGGTTACTCTACAAGGATCTTCACTGTTGCCTTCTTATTGCCTGACACTACCGACACTACATGAGCACCACGGGAAGAAAGAATTACCTTATTGATATGTTCGACTTTATCTGATGAGAACACTTCTGCTGATGACATAGTATAAATCCTCACACCCGCTTTTTGCATCTCGGTTTCCGACAATCCGTCAACCACTACTGAGAATGCCTCTCCTGTACGTATCGGGTTCGGATCTACTGCAACATTAAATGCTGCGGATTCCTGCACAAATACTGCCGGACCGATAATATACTCTTGACCGCCAACGCCC
>JAKSLC010000022.1 GCA_024401415.1 Bacteroidales bacterium
TTGTTAGGGTTAAGCTGATGAATGGCGATGAGCAAACTTTCGACTGCCCTCGAGGCTATCTGGAATGCTCTGATAATAAGGTCTCTATCCTTATGAATTAAGATTAATACCTATAAAAAATAGACCGGAGAAGAATATATTTCTTCTCCGGTTTGTTTTTTATAAGTCTTTCAACAAAAATAATCTTTCCCTATAGAATACATAGAGAGGTTAGACAACTTAGTTTTACTCTATGACGCTCTGTGGCTCTATGGTGTTGCCTAGACTGTCACACAAGTTCTTGATATAGATATCTCCTCGTTTATCAACGACAACTAACGCAAATTTTGCATCATCATATTGGTATGCACTTCCCTCTTCAAAAAAGTAGTTGTCACTGGAAAGTGTTGCCATCCTACGTTGATTATAGTATACACGGATGGCCACCTCGTTGTCTGATATCCCTTCATTGTCAAATTGTGTGCGCAAAAAGTCCCCTTCAGGTATGCTGACTACTGCGTAGCGGTCGCTATCCGAACTGCAATACCAAAGAATATCATAGTTTAGTTTCATATAGTCTCCTTGCATCAGCGAACGAGGATCTATAGGTGCTAGTCGTAAACGGACTTGTGTCCCATTCTTAAGTAGTTGCTCTTTATCTATAATCTCTACCGTAAAGTAGGCTAGTACTGCAACTAGATTTGCAACTATAAGTATATATTTTATCTTGTTCATTTTCGACTTACTTTTTTAATGCCATAGAATATTAGAAGGAATGTCAATCCGTTCACCATCAGTATTAGAGACTTATTGAGCAATGTCAACTCGGCATTGTAGTAAAATAGGATCAATGCATAGATAAGGTATAGTATGCTCAATGTAAGCCCTACTCGGTCCGCCGCCAGAAAAGTCAATGGTAATAGGATTAATGACATTATTAAACTCATTACCCCATTGGAATGATCTATGAATCCAAAGTCTAACCATATAAATAGACCTATAGCTAGCACAAGGAGTACAAAACGTAATGCCCGAAGTTCTTTCGCTAAATATGCCACTTCTCGTATTCCTTCTTCTTTAACTATCGTAATTATATATAATGCAACGGCAATGATTGCGATTATCATGTGGTATGTGCGAAAAAAATCATGACTAGACGCTCCCAAAAACCAAAATGGCATTATCCAAAAGAACTGTGCTATAGCCAAATGTTTCAAGATTGGGGTCCCAGAGAGAAATAGCGTCGGGATGGCGAGGAATGACAACAATGCAACACAGCTGAATTCCAACCATCCTATTATTCCACTACATAGCATGCTCATGCCTGCAATATAGAATGGTACGGCAAACGCAAATCTCACTTCAGTTTTCTTGTAATGAGATAGCAATAAACTGCCGATGGTGAAAACTATACCCCAAATGGTAGATGAAACTAATGAGAATCCACAAGCCCACATTACGAGGCCTACTGTAGAAGAGGCTGCCCAACAGCCTCCTATGATTAGTAGTACCTTGGTGCCAAGCGAAAGTTCGCTATTGCGCTCCTCGAGTGTATTATTCTGCGTTTCCATCGTCTTTCTTGTTTGTTGTTTCTACAGGTGTATTCCACATCTGTCTTAGTTTTTTTATGAACCATACGTAGCATAATATGGATCCTATTATAGTAAACGTTCCTGTGAACAGTAAAGCTTCAATAGTCAATTCGTGGATTTCCACGACTACTACCAAGAAGCCTAATGTCATGACACTAAGGTCGCGTTTCTTCCATCCATAAAATAGCGCAACGGCAAGGAATGTTATGGAGTATAATGCACCTAATCCATCTTTATAGTGTTGTACAATCATCTCACCTATTGTGAATATTGCAGATGCCGTAAACAAGACAATAACAAACCACCTTGATCGCTCGCGAATAGATTCAATCATATATGGCACAATAGCAAATATGCCTATTAGCGCAAGGAATATGAAATGTATAATAATACCTATGTCATTAGTTCCTCCCAAGGCTACACCCACTCCGATTTGCAGCACCGTTACAAAGACAAGCCATAGAACATCAAAATCTGCAGCAACTGCCCATAACGCAATAAAGATAGCCCAAGCCAGAAATCCTGAATCAGATTGTAACTGATATGCTTGCCCGTATACTGCAAGCAAAACTCCTACCATAACCGAGGCAACTAGTAGTAGTAGCTGTTGTGCCATAGGTTTTTTCTTGCAAAATATAGCCCCAATACATGACGCTGTAATGCTTGCTCCTATGATGCTCAATTTAGCAAGATGATGTAGGTCAACCCAGTTGTATGCAAAGAAGAAGATGACTCCTGTAAGAAATAGTCCTATGCCAACTGAGAGGAAAAAAGTAAGCGCAAATTGCAGCCAGGCATCGGCCGACGGCCTCTCTCCTGCCTTTATTAGCGAAAAGGGATTAATAATAGTTCCTTTCATATAAAGTAATTCTATAATGACACTTTACCTTTTTTGCAACAATCATGCCAATGTTATAAAAACACACTATATTGTTCCCCAGGAGTCTCTATCTAGCGTTCGGTATTGTATAGCTTCCGCTATATGTTTAGATAAAATATTTTCTGCTCCGTCAAGGTCTGCTATCGTGCGGGATACTCTTAGTATTCTGTCGTATGCTCTGGCTGATAAGCCTAGTTTCTCCATGGCCATCTTGAGCATCTTCCTGCCCGCTTCATCCGGAACGGCATATTTATTGAGCAGTTTTGATGTCATCTGCGCATTGCAGTGAATCCCCTCAATATCTTTATATCGCTCATTTTGAATATTTCTAGCCGCTATAACTCTCTTCCGTATATCTATACTACTCTCTCCAGTGGGTTGATCAGCCATCTTGGCAAATGGAACAGGAACAACTTGTATGTGCAGGTCAATCCTGTCAAGCAAGGGGCCTGATATGCGTCCCATATATTTCCGGACAGCCCCAGGGTGACATACACATTGTTTTTCTGGGTGTCCGTAGTATCCACACGGACATGGGTTCATACTTGCCACAAGCATAAAGCTTGCCGGGTAGTCTACCGTAAAGCGCGAACGCGATATGCTGATCGTCCTGTCCTCTAATGGTTGTCGCATTACTTCTAGAACGGTGCGTTTAAATTCAGGTAACTCATCAAGGAATAGTACTCCGTTATGCGATAGCGATATCTCGCCTGGTTGCGGATAACTGCCTCCTCCCACTAGGGCTACATCTGATATGGTATGGTGCGGACTCCTGAATGGTCTGCGGGTAATAAGCGAACTTCCTGAGTTCACTTTCCCCGCCACAGAGTGTATCTTGGTAGTCTCTAATGCCTCTTCTAATGTCAATGGTGGCAATATGCTGGATACTCGCTTGGCCATCATACTTTTTCCAGAACCAGGAGCTCCTATCAGTAGTATATTGTGACCTCCCGCCGCTGCTATCTCAAGAGCTCTCTTTACTGTCTCTTGCCCCTTGACATCTGCAAAGTCAAAGTCTACCGTGTTGTTGGTCTTCTCAAATTCTTGCTTTGTGTCCACGTATATTTGTTCCAGCCCTTCTCCATCTCGCAGAAAGCGTGCCACCTCTCCAAGGTTGTTCGCACCATATACTTTGAGCCCTTCAACAATAGCACCTTCTCTGGCGTTCATCATGGGCACAATGATACCCTCATATCCTTCTTCTTTTGCTTTTATGGCTATAGGCAGCGTCCCTTTGATCGGCATAAGGCTTCCATCTAACGATAGTTCTCCCATCATTACGTACTTGTGCACGTTGTCCGATGGTATCTGCTCCGATGCAGAAAGAATACCGATTGCTAATGGCAAATCATAGGCCGACCCCTCTTTTCGTATGTCTGCTGGCGCCATATTGATGACTATCTTTTTGCCAGGCCAGTGCCATCCATTGCCTTTTATCGCTGTCTCTATGCGTTGCTGACTCTCTTTGACCGCATTGTCAGGTAGTCCAACAAGAAAGAATTTCATCCCTTGCGTTACACTAACCTCTATTGTGATTGTGAACGCCTCTATTCCGCTTACGGCGGATCCAAAAGTTTTGACTAGCATACTGTTTATAGAATTAAGAGTGCTAACCTCATCTTTATTTGTTATACATTATTTGTTTTTATCTCTCTATTTCCGAAATGCGCCTTCTCCATTTTTCCGGTACCGGTATAGATGTCGGAACCCCGTTCTGAATGTTTACTGCTACCATTACTGAATCACAAACCGAATGTATGATGCCAGTGGAAATATTTCTAGTCACTTGAAGCATCTTTATACTTTTGTTCCCTACATGATATATGGATGTCTGCACTTCTATATCGTCCGAGGGGAGTATAGGATGTAAAAAGTCCGATTTGTAACTCACAACCAGCAGCGTCTCGGGCGCTAGGTGAAATGGCTTGTAGTCTATCAGATACCCTAAGTAATCTGCTCTCCCTATGTCAAAGTAGTTCTGCTGTGCTACATTGTTGGCATGCGCAAATGGGTCTAGGTCACTGAATCGCTTCTGTATCTGAATAGATCTCTTGAAGCTATAGTTCTCTATGTCAATGCCAATTTCTTTGCTCATTCCCTGATTATTTTTACCAAACCCGAATTGCTTAGTCGTATTATGCTTGATGGCTTACTCTTCTTTGCGTCCGAACGTCGGTATTCTGCCACATAGTCTACCCCGTCAATTATCTCCTGGGAAATCTCACTGAAGATAGCTGCCGTAGGCTCTCCACTTATGTTGGCTGATGTCGATACTATAGGTTTTTGTAGCATTCTGACAAGCGAACTGGAATACTCTTCTGCAGATACTCTCACTGCTATAGTGCCATCTTCTGGAACAAGGTTTATCGCCACACCTTTCGCTCCGTCAAGTATTAAGGTCAGTGGCTTGTCTGTCATCTCCATCATGTCTCCTGCTACCTCAGGAAGATGCTCCACGTAGCGCTCTACTCTCCCTACTGTGTCAAATAGCAATATCATGGCTTTCGATTCAAGTCGACGCTTTAGTGCGTACACTTTCTTTACAGCCTCTTCGTTGGTCGCATCGCAACCTATGCCCCATACGGTATCCGTAGGGTATAGTATTATGCCGCCCTTACGTAAAACGTCTACAGCAGCACGTAAATCTTCTTGCAGTGTCATTTAGATTCTGAGTTTCTGAAGTTTCTTGTTGATTCTAAGCATCCTGAATGTCTCAATTCGTTTGAGAACTCTTCTCAAGACATCAAAGTATAGCGCGATATAGAATCCTATACATGACAGCCAGATAACTATAATGTTAAATACTGGCGTGGTCATCTTCAATGTGCCAAATCTCTTGTATGGCGCATAGAAGTGCGCTCTGCCGTAATGATTGTCTGGTATGTTGTATATCGGTTGCTTCTTGCGAACCATCATATCTTCATATACCATTATCTGAGAGAAGTCGTGTTTGTTTAGCACAAAACTGTTCAGTGCATCATTGGTGTATTTGTGCTTCATGTCTACAACGGCCTCTGTGCCCCCTAGTTTCTTTATCAGGTCTTTAGAGAGCGAGTCACATTTCGTGTTGTATGTGTTGAAGATATCTGTGTTTTTCTGCTTTAGTATCTCCAATTGCTCCGATACCCACTCGTAGGTAGTTCCATCGTAGCGTGGCGACATGAGCTTCCTCAGTATGGCTGGGTATTTCTTGAGTCGTGATGATTCAAGTTTGCTTAGCTCTGTAAAGAGAAGAAGCGACTTCTGTTCAAGTAGTCCGTGTGTCCCGCTTTGTAGCAGTTTCCTGCACTCTTCGTTTAATTTCTCTACTTCTGGTATCCATGTCGATTTGGCGTATGATGCCTCACTTCTCTTTTGCTCCGCCTCAAAGAATATACTTTGGTAGGCATTGTTCTTGTATTGATGAACTGCTAATGCCTCGTATGCCCAACGTGATACCATGATGTCTCCTATCACAGGCGTAAATTCTCTGTTGGCAATGGTAGGGTGTAGTTTGTCAAAACTTACCATAGTACCGCTGAATAGCAGTTGTGGTACTAATACCAATGGAATGGATATGTAGATGGTAACAGCCGATTTAAAGCCTGCACTGATATTTAATCCAAATATTATCGCCCAGGCAAATGTCGTGAATAGTATGCCCCAATATCCCAATGTCATACCTTTTATCTCTAAGATATATGTGCCTATCAGGGTGAGCATCAAGGATTGGAAGCCTGCCATTATCAGTAGGTTTACTATCTTGCTGTTTAGGTATGACGAACGACTTAAGTTCAGGAATTGCTCTCTCATAAGCAGTTTCCTGTCTTTTATCATCTCTTCAGCACTGGAGTTTAATCCAACGAATAACGCTACCACAACACTCATGAAGAGGAAGGTAGGTATGTTGTCGTTCGACGAGTAGTCGTAGTGTGTGACGGCCGACAAGTATTTGGTGGCAAATGCCAGTAGAAATGCCAAAATAGGAACCTCAAGGATGTTAATGAGCATGTATTGACCATCCTTGAATTTCTTCATGGCATCTCGTTTCATATATGTCTTGAACTGACTCCAGCGTCCCGGTATAGAGTAGAGGTTTGCTGGTAGCTTCTCTTTAGTGGTCTTCTCTTTGTATTTCCACTCAAAGGATGCCTCAAACTCATCGCAGTATTGCTTGTACCACTCCTCCGCACTCACTTTCCTCTTGCGTATCAGTTTGCCGTATGGGTCTACCATACGAGCTTCTATAATACGAAGTGGTTGTTCTGTCTTTACGTTGCCACAGGTGTAGCACTCGCGCTCTTCTGGATTTACATAGTGCGCTTTCTTCTTGAAGTATACAATGGCGTTCATCGGGTTGCCATTATATACTATTCGACCTCCTTGGTCTATGATAAGAAGTTTGTCAAGCAGTTTGTATATGTCTGAGTTAGGCTGGTGAATATTGATGATTACCAGCTTGCCTTTCAACACCTGCCTCTTCAAGAGCATCATGACCTTCTCTGAGTCTATACTTGAAAGACCAGATGTCGGCTCATCTGCAAATAGCACAGATGGCTCTCTCATCAACTCTAGTGCTATGTTCAGACGCTTACGTTGCCCTCCAGAGAGTACTTTGTTTAATGGCGAACCTACAGTTAGGTCTCGAGCCTCTACTAGGTCAAAGTCGTTAAGTGCTTTCTCTACAAGATCTTTCTGCTCTTCTCGCGTCTTGTCACTGAACGTCAATCTGGCATTGAACATTAAGTTCTCGTAAACTGTGAGCTCTTCGTTCAGAATGTCATCTTGTGGCACATAACCTATCACACCCTCTAGATGCTCTTTGTCTCGTGTCATGTCGTATCCATTGATCGTGATAGTGCCGTGAGACAATTTGTAATTGCCGTTCATCACGTTTATCAATGTCGACTTGCCCGTGCCTGAGCCTCCCATTATACCTACCAGCTGTCCGGATTTGCCTAGGAAGCTGAATCGGTGAACTGCTATCTGGTTCTCTGAGAATTTGTACTCAATATCAGTTGCCTGGTATATAATGCGTCCCGTATCTTGGCGAGTAATGAATTTCTCCGCTATGTGCCCGTAGTATACAGCACGCACATGCGATGTGTTTATTACTGAACCTGGCTCCATAGGGTAGACTCGGTTAATCTCTACCTTATGCCCGTTTAGGTATAGGTTGCGTTCTCCTTCGTAACGGAATAGGAATGTGTTGGTCGATTGTATGTGGAGTACCCACACTTGTACACCAAGCTTGTTGATGTACATATGCTTAACGTCTGGATGTGGCTTGTGCGCACGTCCATCTATGATGAGAAGTTTCTCTTTGTCTACAATAGATTTCGGATGCTCAAGAGCAAATGTCTTGAGGTTCCAATAGTCTAATGGCGGTATTCTCAATACATCTGCTAATTCATCTACAAAGTGCTCTTCTTCTTGCGTGATTTCTGGCTTTGCTATGTAGTTGAGAAATGTGGAAAGTATAAGTATCTTGGTGTCAAGGTCTATCTCGTTGTTCACGTGCGCCGAAATCTCTTTCAGCAGACCTAAGTTGTCTGAATATTGCTGAGCAATAGCGTCTGTGTCCCCAGAATGACTCTTCTGGTGATATTGGTTAATGTAGTAGTCGTATCGCTGAATAAACGAACGGACATATTCCTTATTGAACTGCTTTGTCAAGAATTCCTCAACCTTCTGCCTGCCTTGCGCAACGTCAGTATGCTTAACGTCTGTCAGTAAGGCAAATAATTGCATTAAGGCTTCAAGGAGAGCTTCGCTCATAACTGTTCTGAAATTGATTTTTTTTACTTGCCTACAAAGATAATTAGAATTTGCAAATAACACGACTTTAATTCTCTAATGTGTTGCCAAAAATATGATGCAGATAATCTTCTATCTCTTCTCCTCTTTTCCCTTGTTTTATAGATATCTCTTTCCACATCTCTTTGTAGTCACTAAGTGCATAGTTTTCATCGGTGCTTAGTATCAGGTAGGGAACTTCGCATTGCTCTATTGTTACTGATGTATGTTTAAGCCCGTTTCGTCTGTAAAATCTGTCTCTTCTCAGCCTGTCATTATAGTTGCTTGCTTCCGGGTCTAGTGTCTCCATTTCAAGCACTATCCTGTGATTGGGGTGTAGCTTGAC
Source organism: Bacteroidales bacterium (assembly GCA_024401415.1). Lineage (GTDB taxonomy): Bacteria > Bacteroidota > Bacteroidia > Bacteroidales > Marinilabiliaceae > W3P20-009. Next base: position 8,573 of record JAKSLC010000022.1, read on the forward strand.
TATCTCTTTGAGTATCTCGCTGCCAATTCCTTTGCCTCTCATTGCATCTTCTATAGCAAGGTAAAATAGATAGCAGTTTATCTCGTCCATAAGCATATATGCTAATCCGCAGAATTCTCCGTCAATAAAGAATGCTCTGAAGTCTCCTTGAAGATGTGGGTCCTTTAATTCGTCTAGTGGTTCTCTCTCTTCTGCTGGGAATGCTCGCACAAATAGGTCTTGTGTCAGTTCCCAGTTCTTTTCTCCTGGAGATACTCTGGTTGATGTCAGTCTCATCGTTATATCAGTTTTCATGGCAAAGATATGGATTCTGAATTTTGCGAGCAACTAAGGTCTTCCCCGAGTGTAGCCCGAGTATAGCCCCACCGTACAGACGGAGCGTATTCCGTTTCAAAAGTAATCACAATCTCCCTTTCCTTGGGGTGAGGCTTAAAAGATTGCGAGCAAGAAGGGTGCTCATAGAGTGCTCGCCGAGTGCTCATAGGGTGCTCGCGTCAATCTGTATGTATATTTTTTATGGTGCCATTTACCCAACAAATTTCACTATCTTTGTTCAAAACATTATCAATATGAACACCAAGCTATTCATCATAGACGCATACGCTCTGATATACCGCGCTTACTACGCTTTCATCCGCGCCCCTCGCATCAATAGCAAGGGACTCAATACGTCTGCCGTATTCGGATTCGTCAATACCGTAGTGGATGCCCTCTCTAAGGAAAAACCTACTCACGTATGCGTGGCGTTCGACCCTTCGGGACACACCTTCCGCCACGATATGTTCCCTGATTATAAGGCTAACCGCGATGCCCAGCCTGAGGATATTACTTCTAATGTCCCTCTTATCAAGGATTTTCTCCGCGCAATGAATATCGCTATCATCGAGTGCCCGGGCTTCGAGGCGGATGACGTGGCTGGCAGCGTGGCTACTCAGTTCGCTCCTCAGGTGGATAGGGTCATACTTTTTACTCCTGATAAGGATTATGCCCAACTGGTAACGGATAAAATCCACCAGATGCGTCCTGGCAATGGTGCTTCTGCTGGCGAATACTGGGATATAGCGGGCGTAAATGAGCATTTCTCTATATCGGACCCCAATCAGGTTATTGATATCCTTGGCTTATGGGGCGACTCGGCGGATAATATCCCTGGTTGTCCTGGCGTGGGAGAAAAGCGCGCTAAGGAACTGCTCGCTGAGTTCGGTTCTATAGATGGAATATATGAGAATATCGACAAACTGAAGGGTAAGCTCAAGGAGAACTTGGAAAAAAACTGCGAGCAAGTAAGGCTCTCTAAGGTACTAGCAACTATCGTGACCGATTGCCCTCTGGGCGTATCTTTGTCTGATATCGAGTTCAGAAAACCTGATACTCCTGCCCTCACTAAGCTTTTCACAGAGCTTGAGTTCCGAAATGTCCTCCCTCGCATAGAGCGTATCTTTATGGGCGAGGAGCCTGTTCCGGTCCAATTGTCTCTCTTCGGCGATGCCCCTGCAGAGACTGCTTCTCAGTCTGTCTCTAATGAGATCGCACCTGAGCCTACTGTGTTCCACACCGCAAAGGATACTCCTCACGAGTATATAGTTTGCCAGACGGATGAGGAACTGACCGATTTGGCTAATATCCTTACCGCAGCCCCTGAGTTCTGTTTCGATACTGAGACTACGTCCCTCAACTCGCTCTACTGCGATATAGTGGGTATATCTTTCGCTACTGAGGCTCACAAGGCTTACTACGTCCCTTTCCAAAAGGGTAATAAGAACGAGGCAACAAGAAGACTTAATTTCTTCGCCGAGGTTTTCGCATCTGACAAACTGAAAATCGGACAGAACCTGAAATACGATATTCTTGTCCTTTCTCAATATGGCATCGTAGTCGAAGGTCCTATGTTCGATACTATGATAGCCCACTTCCTGCTCGCCCCCACCCAACCTCATAATATGGATTCGATGTCTGAGGTGCTCTTGGGTTATACCCCTATCCATATCGAAGAGCTTATCGGTAAGGGTGCTAAACAGATCACAATGGATCAGGTTCCTCTCTCTGCTATAAAGGAGTATGCGGCCGAGGACGCAGATATAACTTACCAGTTGTATCTCAATTTGAAGGAGCAACTGGCTAATAATGAAATCCAGCAGCGCCTCTTCACCGATATGGAGATGCCTCTGATGCCTGTTCTTGCCTTGATGGAGATGAATGGTGTGAAGATTGATGACGAGGCGTTGGCTGTCTTCGCTGCCCATCTTCGCGAACAGCTAATCTCTGCTGAGGAGAATATCTATTCTCTTGCTGGCGAAAAATTCAATATATCCAGCCCTAAACAGGTGGGCGATATCCTCTTCGAGAAAATGAAGATCGACCCTTCTGCTAAGCGTAATAAGCAGGGTAATTATTCGACTGCCGAGGATGTCCTACAAAAACTGGCTTCAAAAAGCCCTATAGTTTCTGAGATTCTCAATTACCGAGGTCTCCTTAAATTACTGAACACCTACGCCGAGGCTCTCCCTAAGCTTATCAATCCTCGCACAGGGCGTATCCATACTTCGTTCAACCAGACAGTGGTTGTGACGGGCCGTCTTAGTAGTAATAATCCTAACCTCCAGAATATCCCTATCCGCGATGAGAGCGGTCGCGAGATACGTAAGGCTTTCGTGGCTTCGGATGACGAACATATTATCTTGGCAGCGGATTACTCTCAGGTGGAACTGCGTCTCATGGCTCATTTCTCACAGGACGAGCACCTCTGCGCTGCCTTCCAGCGTGGCGAGGATGTTCACGCAGCTACCGCAGCTCGTATCTTTAAGGTGGATCTGAAGGATGTAACTAAGGATATGCGCCGTAAGGCTAAGACGGCCAACTTCGGTATCATATATGGTATATCGGCGGTGGGCCTTGCCGACCAGCTGCAGACTTCGCGCCAGGAGGCTAAGGCTCTTATCGATGGCTACTTCGAATCGTTCCCTGCCGTAAAGGCTTATATGGATAAGTCTATAGCCAAGGCACGCGAACTGGGCTACTCCGAGACTCTTTTCGGCCGTCGCCGTCAACTGCACGACATAAATTCTCGTAATGGTGTAGTACGCGGCGTAGCTGAACGTAACGCTATCAATGCCCCTATTCAGGGTACAGCAGCCGATATCATCAAGATAGCAATGGTCAATATCGCTGCACGCATGAAGGCAGAGGGTCTGAAGTCTAAAATGATCCTCCAAGTACACGACGAACTTGTCTTCGATGCCTTGAAATCGGAACAGGATATTCTGACGGCTATAGTACGTGACTGCATGGAGCACGCCACCGATAAGCTCTCAGTCCCTCTCATAGCCGAGGTAGACTACGGACGCAACTGGGTAGATGCCCACTAAAAACTAAAAAAGCGGCCAGAAATTTCTCTCTGGTCGCTTTTTCTTCCTATTTCTATTCGGAAGTTAGTTGTAATTATCTCATAACAGTTTTCATAGAGCTAACGTTCATAGCCATTCCCTACTACGTCTGTAGTCGGATAATCTATTAATAGCTTAACTAGTTTTAGTTTTTCATTGCAAAGTAACATACTATTATCTTATTGACTCTACGTAATTTTACGCAAAAATGCACTACATACAAAAAACGTCGCGATGGTAATCCACCGCGACGTTCTTATTTTCGTCTTAATCGATTTCTGCGAATTAAGCCTCTGCTGGAGCCTCTGCAGCTGCCTCCTCTGCTGGAGCCTCTGCGTTAGCTGCTGCCTCTGCCTCTGCTGCTGCAGCTGCTGCCTCTGCCTTCTTCTTTGCGATAGCCTCAGCACGATCTGCATTAACCTTAGCCTCTGCCTCAAGACGAGCCTTAGCTGCTGTAGCCTTAGCGTCCTTTGCAGCTGACTTCTTAGCCTCTGCCTTCTTTGCTTTCTCATCCTTCCAAGCCTGGAACTTAGCCTCTGCCTTAGCCTCGTCAAATGCGCCCTTCTTAACGCCCTCGAGGAGGTGCTTCTTCAAAAGAACGCCCTCATGGCTGAGGATGTTGCGTACTGTGTCTGTAGGTTGAGCACCATTCTGAAGCCACTTGAGAGCGAGCTCAGAATCCAATACTACTGTTGCAGGATTGGTGTTTGGGTTGTAAGAACCGATCTTAGCAATAAATTTACCATCGCGTGGTGCCTTGCTATTAGCTACGACAATGTGGTAGAAGGCATAACCCTTACGACCATGACGAGCCAAACGAATTTTAACTGACATTACTGTAAGTTTTTTAAATTGTTTAAATAATAATTACTTTAGTGCTCAAAGCCCTCCGGGTACGAAACCCAGTACGCCTATTTCGCGGACGCAAAATTAGATATTATTTCTGATTATCACAAACTTGCAACCACTTGTTTTACACTTTTTTAAGACAAAAACATCCCGCAGAGATATCTCTACGGGATGCAATTATAGGATAATTAGTATAGATTCCTAATTAAGCGTTCAAGCTCAAACGGATAAGTGCTGTAGCCTTCAAGCCCTTGCTTGCAGCCTCGAGAACCTGTGCAATAGACTTCTTTGGCTCCTTAACCGACTCCTGCTCCATAAGAGTAGCCTCCTTGAAGAACTTGTTGAGACGGCCCATAGCAATCTTCTCTACCATGTCTGCTGGCAAGTTTGCAGCCTTCTCAGCAGCAACCTTAGCCTTAAGGTCGCGAATCTCCTGAGCCTGAGCCTCAGTGATGTTACCCTTCATGATGCCCTCGTTAATGTGCTCCTCGTTCTCAGCTATGTAGAGGTTGAACCCAGCTTTCTTCAAAGCAGCCTCAACTGCGCTCTTAACTTGATCCTCTTTTGTCTTCTCAATAGCTACTTCCTTCTCATGGTCGATAGTAGCTTGTGGAATGCTCTCACGGTCTACAGCAACTGGAGACATAGCAGCTACCTGCATAGCGCAATCCTTACCAACCTGAGCATCAACACCTGCCTGGTTGAAACCTACTACTGTAGCTAATCTCTTGTCGAAGTGAATATATGTAGCAACAGAATCTGCCTTGATGAAGTTGTATGCAGAAACCTCAACCTTTTCTCCGATAACGCCTGAGTTACGTGTAGCTTCCTCTGCTACTGTAGCACCTGCCATTGGGAGTGCGAGGAGTGCCTCAAGTGTAGCTGGCTGCTTCTCTACTGCGAGATCAAGAACTGACTGTGCGAATGCAACGAAACTTTCGTTCTTTGCAACGAAGTCTGTCTCACAGTTAACGATGATAGCTGCAGCAAACTTATTGTCTGCAGATGCCTTTGAAAGAGCTACACCCTCCTTAGCCTCACGGTCTGCACGCTTGCTGGCAATCTGCTGACCACGCTTACGGAGAAGGTCTACTGCCTTGTCGAAATCACCCTCAGCCTCTGTCAAGGCCTTCTTGCAGTCCATCATACCTGCACCTGTCATCTGGCGCAATTTATTTACGTCTTGTGCTGTAATAGCCATTGTATTTATCTTTTATATTGTTATTACTCTTTAGTTTCCTAGATAAAAAGGCAATGAGAAGTTCCCTGCTGTCTTCGCCAACAGAAAAACTCCTCATTGTCGTTTCTTTGTCAAAGAAGAATATTACTCTTCTGTTGCCTTCTCAGCCTTAGCTTCGCCCTTTCTAGCACGTGGAGCCTTCTTCTCCTCCTTTGCCTCCTTAGCCTCTGGCTCGTCGAGCTTCTCAGCCTTGCGCTCGTCCCAACCCTCACGGATTGCCTGGCACATAATGCTTGTGATGATCTCGATTGACTTAGAAGCGTCATCGTTAGCTGGGATAACGTAGTCTACATCGTTAGGGTTAGCATTTGTATCAACTACACCGAATACAGGGATATTAAGGCGCTGTGCTTCCTTAATAGCGATGTGCTCCTTGCATGTGTCGAATACGAACATTGCTGCTGGAAGACGTGTAAGGTCCGCAATTGAACCTAATGTCTTGTTGAGCTTCTCACGCTGACGTGTGATCTGAAGACGCTCGCGCTTTGAAAGACTCATATATACAGGATCATTGATCAACTTGTCCAATGAACCCATCTTCTTGACAGCCTTACGGATGGTAGGGAAGTTGGTCAACATACCACCTGGCCAGCGCTCTACTACGAATGGCATGTTAACAGCACCAACCTTCTCAGCGATGATGTCACGAGCCTGCTTCTTAGTTGCTACGAAAAGCACCTTACGTCCGCTCTTTACAATTTGCTTAAGTGCTTCTGCAGCTTCGTCGATCTTAGCCACTGTCTTGTGGAGGTCAATAATGTGGATACCATTCTTCTCCATGAAGATATATGGCTTCATAGCTGGGTTCCACTTGCGTGTAAGGTGGCCGAAGTGGCAACCTGCCTCCAAGAGTTCGTCAAAATTTGTTCTAGACATTTGTTTACGTTCTGTTTTAGGCAACCAACAAGTAGGTCTGTTGGCATCTTGTTGGTTTAGATACTAAACTTAATTTGAATAATAAATAATGCAAAAGATTAACGCTTGCTGAACTGGAATCTCTTGCGTGCTTTTGGACGACCTGGCTTCTTACGCTCAACAACACGTGCATCGCGTGTCATGAAGCCCTGTGCCTTCAAAGCTGGCTTGTTCTCAGCATCGATCTTCACGAGTGCACGTGCAATAGCAAGGCGAAGTGCCTCTGCCTGACCCTTGATACCACCACCATTGAGGTTTACCTTGATATCATAGTTCTCTGCAACGCCAAGTGTAGCCAATGGCTGCTTAACAATAAATTGGAGAATAGCGTCTGGGAAATAAGTAGCGAGGTCGCGCTTGTTGATAACGATCTGACCCTTACCAGCGCTGACGTATACGCGAGCAACTGCTGCCTTGCGACGTCCGATTGCGTTTGTAACTTCCATCTTCTAATTAGATTATAGCGTTGATATCCAACTTCTTAGGCTGTTGAGCCTCTTGATTATGCTCTGCACCTGCATATACCTTCAAGTTGCGGAAGAGCTGAGCACCAAGACGATTCTTTGGAAGCATACCCTTGATAGTACGCTCTACCATACGTGCTGGGTTCTTTGCAAGTAACTCTGCAACTGTCTTATCGTGACGACCGCCTGGGTAGCCAGAATAAGTAAAGAGTACACGGCTGTTGAGCTTATCACCTGTCAACTTAACCTTGTCAGCGTTGATAATGATAACATTATCACCACAATCTACATGAGGAGTGAAGTTAGGCTTGTTCTTGCCACGGAGAATCTTAGCAACCGCAGAAGCAAGACGACCCAAAACTACATCCTGAGCGTCAACAAGGACCCATTCTTTCTTGATAGTCTCCTTGTTTGCTGATACTGTTTTGTAACTTAATGTATTCACAGTCTTTTGTTTTAGACCAACTTTAATTAATTATTTTCGGACAATCGCCGCGAACTTCAGCCAAAGTGGAAAGCATGCTTCGATTCTTAGTTCTTGTCCTTCACAAATTGCGTGGACTTGACCTTCAATATAGTGCATCGTCTGCGGGGTATGTGCCTTATGACCATTTGCCAAAACCCGCAAAACGCTATATCTCAAGTGTTTACCCACAGGAACGGATAATAATCGAGCGCAAAGATAGTATATTATTGAGCTAAAAACAAATATTCTTCTTAAAAAAGCGTAAAATATCGTTTTGCAACTACCTATCTATCAATGACAAAGAAGGCAGACCATTGACGGCCTGCCTTCTTTGTTTTTCTTATCGTTGTATTAGATATGCTACAATAGGGAATCTAATATCTGAGCTATCTTGGATTTTGATACAAGACCAGTAGTCTTTTGCTTGAGTTCGCCATCTTTGAAGAAAAGAAGCGTTGGGATAGCCATAACGCCCATCTGTGCAGCGGTGTCTGGATTGGCCTCTGTGTCGAGCTTTCCGACCTTGACTTTTCCTGCATACTCTTCTGCAATCTGTTCTACAAAAGGAGCAAGAGCGCGGCAAGGTCCACACCATACTGCCCAAAAGTCTACCAATACTACTCCTGTAGCATCGAGAACTTCTGACTTAAAATTCTGATCGGTAATTTCTAACATGTCTGTAATGTTTGTAATTTGGGTTGTTGTTATTCTATTTCTATTGTTATTCCATGGAAAAGCTGCCCAAAGTTGACCTTGTATTTGCCCGTTGGGAGTGCAATTCTAGAAGACACCTTTTTCTCGCTGTCTATTCGCTGTGTCTCTACCTTGGAACCGTCCTCTGTGAATACTTCTACTTCTATATTCTCTTTAGCTAATAGCTCGATTCCCTTGAAATCGGCATCGTTTATTCTTCTGAATATAGTTGTGAGCACCTCTGTTGGTACTATTTCTGGTTTTACGGGTCTCTCTGGTGTAGGGCCAGGGACAGGGTCAGAAGGATTTTCAGGTGTGCCTGGTTCTGGTTCTGGTTCTGGTTCGACAGGGTCTTCTGGAACTTCTGGAGTTGGATCTGGATCTATCGGATCTGTTGGTGTTTCAGGTTCTGGTTCTGGGTCTTCTGGTGTTTCAGGTTCTGGTTCGATGACAGGATGTTTGATAGTGATTTTCAGCTCACTAGAATTTCCTGCGGCGTCTTTAGCGATGATGATGTAATCGCCTTCGACATCTGCAATATTATATGGTAACTTGTCTACAACCTCGTTACCATTAACAGTAACGCTTGTTACTCCTGTATCGTCATTAGCATTAATTACGACGCCAGCGGAGTAAGTGTTGGTGTCTGTAGATTCGCCAGAAACGCTGATTTCTGGAGCAGAAGTGTCTTTAGGCTTTGGTGCAACCAGCTTTGCATTTATAGTGACATCCATGTAACCATTGCCCATTGTGACATCAAAGATATTGTATTGGTAGGTTACTTTCAGTATATTGTCTTTTGCTTCAGACCATTTTAGTATGATATTCTCGCCGTCCAACTCTGCATTGTCGCTCAAATTTATTATGCGTGTAGAAGACAGGCCGTAGGCAGATAGACTGATAGGAGTGTTTTCGTCTGACATCTCAAATTCTGCTACAGAAGATATTCCCTCGTTGCTCCTAACGGGTATTTTTGCATCAGATGTAACACCTAATAAGTTTGATAGAGAAGAACTGTATATGATAGAATAGCCTTCAGCTTTCCAGTCTATTTTCTCTAGGGAAGGAACGTTGTTGATTCGGAGTTTATTAGGTGTAGTGGCATCGATATACTTGAGAGCTCCGCAATTACTTACATTGAGGGTATAATTGCTTGGCAATACAGCAGAGAAAGACTCTTGTTTGTCGAGATTAATCAGTTGGACCTGGGTGTCAGTTAATTTGTATTCAGAACAATCGACAAAGATATCCTTTGTACCACTTTTAGTCTTGATGGTTCTCACAAGAGATGTTGGTACTTGAATTTTGTTGAAAGTACTATTGTCTCTGATTTGGATATCGTTTAGATGAGTTTCGAATTCTTTTGAGATACTGAACTCTTTAACGTCTACATGAGTTGGAGTCAATTGGATTATATCCAGCTCGCAACCATGAGTGACTATTGTTGTTACAGGGATTGTAGTCACTTTGACGTTAGAGTCTACAAATACGAAACAGAAGTCGCCATTGTATTTTAGGTTGCGTAGCACTAACTTATTCAGGTTTGTCAGGTACTGTATGCCCTTTAGCGACAACTCGTCAGTAACTCCTGTTCCGATAATGTCAAGTTCTCTAATTGAGGCTATCTCATCGGGATGCAAGGCGTTGTCTCCATTGGTATCTTTAGCCTTTAAAACTTGAAGAAGGTGGCTGGAGAAATTGTCTGCGTTAAGTTCAATGTTGCTAGCAGCGTATAGGTTCATAAACGAAAAGGCGCTTATGAACAAGGTAGTCAATATTTTGTGTTGCATATTCATCTTTGTTACCATTGCAAGGAGCAAATATAGTCATTATTCTGCATAGTACGCTTTTTTAACGGAAAAAGGTACAAGATAAAGTCTCACGTGGGTATGTTGAGAATGGTTTTGGTCTATAAAGAATTGTTCCAGTTTATTGCGGTTTGTTTCTTGTCTGCACCCTATGAGCACCCTATGAGCACTCGGGGAACACTCGCGTTCATCGCAATTTTTTTATTTGTAGACTCGGGCTACACCCGGGCTAGACTCGAGGAAGACTCGGAGAAGACTATTGTTCATCGCAATTATTATAAAATAAGAGTTTGGTGTGCATGTGAAAAAAAAGGATATGCCTTGATGAAGCATATCCTTTGTGTATCTGTATTTTATGATTTCAGACTAGGTGTAAAGGGCACCGTTGATAGAGATTACCTCTCCGTTGATGTATCCGGCCTTATCTGAAGCCAAGAAAGCTACCAAATCGGCAACCTCTCGAGTTTCGCCGAAGCGACCTGCAGGGATAGTTTTCTTGAGTTCCTTCTCGTCGAGATCTGCAGTCATGTCGGAACGGATGAAACCTGGAGCTACAGCATTGACAGTAACTCCCTTGCGAGCTACCTCTTGAGCTAAAGCTTTAGTAGCGGCAATCAGACCACCCTTTGAGCAAGAGTAGTTTGTTTGGCCAGGAAGACCCTTAAGGCCAGATAGCGATACCATGTTGATGACGCGTCCGAACTTCTTAACGCACATATCCTTCAAAAGAGGTTGGGTGACATTAAAGAATCCATTGAGAGTAATATTCAACACAGAAGACCAATCATCGGCGCCCATGAATAGCATGAGGTTATCCTTACGGATGCCGGCATTGTTAACTACGCAAGCGATATATTCACCTTCGTGCTCTGTCTGCCATTTTGCGATAGCTGCAGCTGTCTGCTCTGCGTTAGCGACATCAAAAGGAAGGAATTCACCGTCTGAGCCAGCCTCGCGAACCAGTCGGAGAGTTTCTTCTGCCTCTTGCGCATTGCTACGGTAATTGATGATGATATTATAACCGAGTTCGGCCAATGCCACGCTAACGGCACGACCGATACCACGGCTACCACCTGTAACTAAAGCGTATTTCATATTTGATGTAATTAAAAAAATCAGTTGCCATTCGCCGGTGAGATAGTGCCTGCAAGTGACAACTGAGTTTATTGTAGAAGTATGATTACTTTACAGCGTCTACAGCCTTCTTGATATCAGCGAAGATAGCGTCGATAGAGCCAACACCCTTGATGTCAACAGCTACGCCCTGCTTCTTGTAGAAGTCAAGTACAGGCTTTGTCTGATTGTTGTAAGTCTCAAGACGATGTTTGATAGTCTCGAGGTTGTCGTCTGAACGGCCAGAAGTCTTACCGCGCTCGATAAGGCGAGTGATGAGTTCATCATCTGGAACGTTAAGGTTAAGAGTAACATTTACGTCGGTCTTGTAAGACTTCAAGAGTTCCTGAAGAGCCTCTGCCTGAGCGACGGTGCGAGGGAAGCCATCGAAGATAACGCCATTGGCGTTTGTCATCTTGTCGAGGAAAGAGTCGATCATACCGATGATAACATCATCAGGAACGAGTTCACCCTTGTCCATGTGACCCTTAGCAAGTGCACCAAGTTGAGTATTAGTGCTAATCTCCTTACGGAGAAGATCGCCTGTTGAAATGTGCTCGAGATTGTAAGTTTTGATCAAGTTCTCGCTCTGAGTGCCCTTGCCTGAGCCGGGAGGGCCGAAGATAACAATATTAAGCATTGTTCTACTGTTGAATTTATGTTGTTTTGTTTTACTTTACGAGAGTATAAATATCACGAAGGTTACGAGCGTAGCCATCATAATCCAAACCATACCCGATAATGAAATCGTTAGGGATAGACATGCCTACGTAGTCGGGAACTAGTTCCTTGGTGCAAGATTCAGGTTTGAACAGCATTGTAGCAATCTTTACCTCTTTTGCTCCCATTCCGAGTACCTGTGCCTTAAGTCCCATGATAGTGATGCCTGTATCAACAATATCCTCGATGAGGACAACGGTGCGACCTGCGATATCTTCGTTGAGGCCTATGAGGTGTTTGATAGTGCCGGTAGAACTTGTGCCGCTATAGGATGCGACCTTTACAAAAGAAATCTGGCAAGGGAAGCTAAGATTTTTCATTAAGTCGGCAGCGAACATGAAGGCGCCATTAAGGACACAAACCATGAGAGGGTCCTTGTCGGCCAAATCTTTATTCATTTTGTCAGCAACCTGCTCAATACTTTTCAGTATAGAAGCCTCAGGGATAGAGGTTTCAAATTCTTTATCTAAAACTTTAACACGAGCCATTGTTTTGCTTCTTTACAGCTAAATTGTACGATGTTAAATAAAGTTGGTTGCAAAGCTATGAAAAAATGCGGAAAATAGCTAATATTGCATTCAGAAGAGAGAATATATTATGGATAAAAAATGGAAGCTAAAGGAGCAACCAGATAATACACAAGCAGTTGAGTTTGCAAAACGTTTAGGAATACACGAGAAATTGTCGATACTGCTGATGCAGCGAGGTATTGACACTATAGAGAAAGCGGAGCGTTTTTTCAATCCTGACTTAAATGACCTCCATGATCCATTTCTTATGAAGGATATGGATAAGGCTGTTGTGCGCATTGAGAAAGCCATTGCCAATGGGGAGAAAATATTGGTATATGGTGATTATGACGTAGATGGCACGACGGCTGTAGCGATTGTATATTCTCATCTTCAAAAATATATTTCCCAAGATCGTTTAGGCTATTATGTGCCAGAAAGGTATACTGAAGGTTATGGTATATCTGAGAAAGGAGTCAATTATGCTTCTGATGAGGGTTTTTCTCTAGTTATAGCTCTTGACTGTGGTATAAAAGCAGTTGAGCGCATGCAATACGCAAAGAAAAAAGGAGTTGACTTCATTATATGTGACCATCATACACCTGGAGACGAGTTGCCAGACGCGGTAGCTGTTATAGATAGCAAGCGTTCAGATTGTGAATATCCTGACAAGAATCTTTCTGGCTGTGGTGTAGGCTTTAAGCTAATGCAAGCCTTGAATATCAGTCAAAAACGCTCTCCTGAAGAGTTGTATGAGTATCTGGATATACTAGCAGTAAGTATAGCATCTGATATTGTCCCTATAACAAATGAGAATCGTATTTTGGCGTTTCATGGACTGAAGAAAATCAATGAAAATCCATCTGTAGGTCTTCGTTCCATTATACGAGTTGCTGATCTTGAGAAGAAAAGGACGACTGAGCAGAGTTCGATTACCATAAGTGACATTGTTTTCAAGATTGGTCCGCGAATAAATGCTGCGGGGCGTATGTCATCGGGGAAAGAAGCGGTACGACTACTTGTTGGTACGTGTGAAGCAGATGTTCTTTCTGTGAGTGAAGATATCAACAAATCCAATATGGATAGAATGGAGCTTGACCGTCAGACGACAGAAGAGGCTAAACGGATGATACAGAACGACCCTGAGTATGCGAAGAAGAATACGACTGTGCTGTATAATCCGGAATGGAAAAAAGGTATTGTTGGTATAGTAGCTTCGCGTTTGACAGAAGAGTTTTATCGACCAACCATCGTATTGACTCAATCGCAAGGCCTTGTATCAGGCAGTGCGCGTTCAGTAGAGGGTTTTGATCTTTATGGTGCCATTGATGCATGTTCAGATCTACTCAAGAATTTTGGTGGACATATGGATGCTGCCGGGCTTACGCTAGAGGAGAAGAACGTAGAAGAGTTCAAACGCAGATTTGAGGATATAGTTGCCAAGACTATAACACCTGAGCAGAAAGAGCAACAAGTAGAGATAGATTGTAATCTTGATCTGCGCGATATAACTCAGGATTTCTACAACGATCTAAAACGTTTTGAACCATTTGGACCTGGGAATCCTATGCCTACATTCAGAACGGAACATGTCTATGACAGAGGAGGTTCTCGTCGTATTGGAAGAGATTTGTCTCACCTAAGACTAGAAGTTATTGACACAAAGTCCAATAACACCATGCTAGGGGTAGCATTTGGCAAGGGAGATATGTTTGATAGATTGAAGCAGCACCCATTTCACCTCTGCTACAATATAGATGAGAACTTTTGGTCTGGCAAGACCTCTCTTCAGTTGATGGTAAAAGATATTAAAGTCGGCTAAGTACTTTATCCACGATTGTTTTAGGTTTAATATCCATGCATGCAAAATCTGTGCGTGAGCATGGTTTGTTGCCAAAAATAGAGCAAGGTCGACATTCGAGATCCTCACGTTGAACTACATCTTCAATTTTCTGACCATACCCCAAGAAACCTGCAAATGGATGTGTGGCCCCCCATATACTGATAGTGCGTACGCCGAAGAGAGATGCCATGTGCATTGCGGAAGAATCCATGGATACCATTATATCAAGATTTGATATGAGTGCCAATTCCATATTTAGCTTCATGATACCGATGGCATTATGAATATTCTCCATACAACCAGCCCAATCTTCTGCTATTTGTTTTTCCTTAGGACCGCCACCAAAAACGAATAATCTGACATTCGGTTCATTTGCCAGCAATTTTACCACATCGTGCATTTTGAGTAGTGGGTATACCTTGCCCTGATGCTGAGCAAAAGGTGCAATGCCAATCCAACGTTCTCCATTTTTTGATTGAGGAATAGAATCTACCTGAGGAATTGGTAAAGTTGGGCGGACAAAATGAGATTCATTTATATAGAAATCAGCTTTAGCCAGCGTTTCCTTGTACCTGTCAGTCATAAGCATCAACTGTTGCTTATCTCTATTTGGAGAGACGAGTTTTTTCTTCTCTGCTCTACCTTTATTGATGCTATATACCTTTGTGTTGAACATAGAGACTACTCGGATGAATTTTCTAAGTAGTTTTGTCCTTAAGACGTCGTGCAAATCTATTACCTGTTGGAAATGGTACTTTTTATCAAGAATGCGAGCTAGTTTCCAAAGATCTGAAGGCTTGCTATATTGTTTCTTGACGTTGATGTCGAGAATTTCCAGATTATCCAGTTGAGGATAGAACGCTCCGAACATAGGAGTGGTAAGTAGTACGAAATGTTGGTCTGGGTATTGTGTGCACAAATCGGTGATGATAGGAGATGTCATAGCTACGTCGCCCATAGCAGACAGCCGAATCAAAAGAGTGTTGTTACTTTGCATCGATGATTTTTAATTTTTCAGTGCAAAATTAATAAAAAACTCTGCTACCGCGTTTACGCGATAGCAGAGTTATGATTTTTTAATGTAAGTCTAAATCTTACTCGAGTGTGCCGTTGTTAGCAGCCTCGATCATAGCAGCGTCAGCTGAAATGAAGATCTCTACACGACGGTTCTGAGCGCGACCTGCAGCTGTTGAGTTGTCAGCTACTGGATCAGAGTAGTCGAGACCTGCGCTAGAGATACGAGAAGCGTTGATGCCGCATGACTGGAGATAATCAGCTACAGACTTAGCACGGTTTGTAGAAACTTTCTGGTTAGCCTCAAGGGAACCAGTGTTATCTGTGTGACCATAAACCTGAATGTTTGTATCAGTCATATCAGCCATTGTTGTAGCGAACTCCTTGAGAGCTGCCTTAGCGTCAGCGTTAAGTGTAGCGCTATTAGTAGAGAACTTGATACCATTCTCGCCGAATGTTACCTTGATAGCCTCGAGGCCGTTGTTATCAGTTGTAGTCTCAACTTGAGCTGCCTTGAGAGCTTCGAGTTCCTTCTTCTTCTTATCCATCTTACGACCGATAAGAGCACCTGTACCAGCGCCTACTGCTGCGCCTGCTGCTGCACCAATAATAGCACCCTTTTTCTTATTCTTGCCAGCGAGAGCTGCGATACCAACACCAGCGCCTGCACCTACTGCTGTGCCAGCACCTGCACCGATTAGAGTACCCTTAGCTGTAGAACTCATAGAAGAACAACCGCTAAATACAAGCGATGCGCTCATAGCGATAGCGAAAAAAAGCTTTGTAACTTTCATCTTTTTGTCTTTTTGTATACGTTAGTAATTTAAATTTCTCAGTGAATATATCTCTTAGTGAAATATACCACCTTTAACGAAGTTCAGACAACTAATGTTACGTTACGGACTATTTTTTGTACAATACTGGATTCAAAGTTTCGTCGTTATACATCTTCATTTGCTTATAAACCTTCATGTATTTACGACCTGACTCGATATCTTCGATAAGCTCTTCTATAGCTGTAGAAAGATCTTTATGCTGTTCGAGCAAAACATTCAACTTAGCTTGGCAACGATTGATATGATCCTGATCAACATCTTTTCTCTCTGTTTCTTGTCTCATGTGGTAAACCTTTAGAGCAAGGATGCTTAGGCGATCGATAGCCCATGCAGGACTTTCAGTATTGATTTTAGCTCCATCAATGACCTTTACATCGGCGTATTTCTGTAGGAAATACGAGTCGATATATTCAACCATGTCGGTACGATCTTGATTAGACTTATCAATTCGACGCTTAAGAATCAAAGCCTCTTTAGGGTCGATATTTGGATCACGTATGATATCCTCAAAGTGCCATTGTACTGTATCAATCCAATTTTTATGGTAAAGTAGATGTTCAAGATCTTTTTTGTCGTATGGATTAGCGATAGGAAAATCCACGTTATCATGAACATGATACTCTGTTATTGACTCATTGAAAACCTTCCAACAAAGCTCTGTAAATTTCATAACACGTAATGATTAGGGTTACTATGGTGTTTATGAGAAGATTTGGTCTCCTCGTTTAGAATGCGAAGTTACAACAATATTGCCATTTCCCATCTGTAATTTCTTTTTCTTTGATGTTCCTTTTGCCAATATTGCGCTTTCCTTGGTGTCTGCGGAGATGTCGAAAGTCA
>JAKSLC010000023.1 GCA_024401415.1 Bacteroidales bacterium
CCCTCTATTGATCTTAAAGAAAAGAAATCACTTCTATAACCTAAATGATCCGTACCGACTTCCAACCCTCTCATCATTGCAAAAAAGATGAAGAGAAAACAAAGAAAATAGGTTATCATTTTATATTCCTTTCTAGAAAAGGAATATAATAACGTTAAAATAGCTAATATACAGTACTCAACAGACATATTACGAACAGTCAATTATTTTTGAGCCAGTTGTCAAATCCGTCAAACATCATTATTGACTGTTTTCTAATTTCGTCTGACAAAGAGAACGAACACATCCCAATATATGAATCAATTTCTCTTGAAATTTTATAATCCATATCTTGCACATCAATTGTGAAATCATGGAATTTTAGGTCATTCAATACCTGTCGCATTTTATTGCTATAAGTTATTGGAATAAACTTTTGACCATAAACCATACTAAGAATCATAGAATGGAATCGTGTACACAACATAGATTCCATAGATGAATATAAAGCGAGAAATTCGTCAATATCTCCATTGTAAAAGACCCTATGAACTCTAGCATCTTTTCCTAGTATTCTGTTTATTGCTATTTCATCTCCTTCTGCCTTACAAAAGGAAAAAACGTATACTTCTTTATCATGAGATAACAATGAAGAAACGCAATTCCGAATAAATCTTTCATAATCATCGGCATATATTGACAAATCAGCTCTACTATATAGATCAATTATTGACAATCCAACAGAATTGAGAATTCGATGGCAATTAGTTACAGGAAGTTGAAAAACTACATCAGGGGAAACTGACACGTTTTGTAATTGGGGAAAAAGATCTCTCGAAAACGAATCCCTAAACGTAACACTATCACAATTTTTAAAAGCATCATTGTAAAACCTCACAAATTCCTCTGATGAATAAGGTCCAAAATTTGCTCCAATAATGAATGAATGTCTTGCCTCTTTAAACAAAATAGCATTGCGTTTATCAGCTATGCCAATATGATTACGATTCTGGATAAACAAAGATCCACCAATATAAATATACGAATCGAATTGTGAGAGAATCCGCTTAAAGAGTCTATGATAAATAGTAATTAGTATACTCTCAATAATACTAAAATTGAATAATAATGCCAACTTACGTATACATCTAATCATGAATGATTCAGTATGAATATTACCATAGCGAGAATATACACCGACTTTTGGCAAGCGTTTGTCAGACAAGAGATAAAATGAAATATCAGGATACCTATCTGACAAAATTTTTAAGAACAAATCATCACCTAAATTCAACCTCTGATATGCCCTCACTAAGACCTTCTTCATGATTACTATATACGCTTATATAGATTTAGAAATACCAATCTCACCTTATTAATTATGAACCGCCTTTCATATGAAGACAAAGCAAAGCAGTAACTACATACTGCTACTGAAATAATGGAAATTGGAACAACAATAATAAATCTTAATATGCCATATCCCAATAATCTATGAATTATAACAGGAATGACAAATGATGAAAAAGAAACAATCGCACATGGTTTCCATACTATTTGTATATGTTCGCTCATGGAAAAATTTATCAGGGCCTTAAGTCTACGGAACCTAACAATATTCACTAAAAAATATATGACGATGAAAACAACATATGAAATCCATACAGGACCTCCACATTTATAACTAATTCCAACGATGGGGAAAACCAATGCTACAAAACACAATATTTCTATATTATATCTTTTGATATCACCATTTGCTTGAATTAATTTATATAATAAAATACCCGATTGGACAGATAGTGACTCAAGCATTGCGAGACGTAAAAAGAGAGGTGCATAAGGAGGGTATTTCTCAAGCCACAAGTCTAAAATCATTTCCGCCTCCATAAAAACTGGCACAAGAAAAAAAAGAATCAATATCCAAGTATATTTAGTTCCTCTATTGGTTAAAGAAACAGCTGCTTCAACATTACCACTGGCGTAAGATTTAGTAATTTGTGGTGTAAACGCTGTAGTAAAATTTGAAATAAAACTTTGGATTGCAGAATTGACCATAGATGCAATACCACGAGACGCATTATACACAACACCAAAACATACATTGATTAACATATTAACACCATGCGTATTAAAAACCCAAGCGGAACTGCTCAAAAGGTTCCATCCACTAAAAGAGTATAATTTTTTTAGCAATTGTTTATCAACATAAACACGCTGGAACTTAGCATCTTCAAAATGTACGCAGCAATACCAACCATATATTATTCGCATGATAATAGACAATAGCACTTGCAATAATCCATATATTATCAAACGATCACCCTCGCTAATCTGCAATAACAAACACATTGCTAATCTAAGGGATACTTCAATAACACTTGTATATGCAAAAACTGTCATTCTCTCATGAGCAATAATCAAGGCATTATAAGGTGTACTTACAAGAGAAACAGCAAGTGATAATATGGAAAAATGAAGTACAATTTGCGCTGCTGCATGTCGGCCTTCAGGAATCATTGCTTTGCTACTTAAGAACCAAAGACCTATAACTTCTAAAATAACACAAACAATAACCGATATACATAGTTGAGCAAACAAAGAAGTAGAAAACACCTTCTTTAGCTCACCACTCTTATTACTACCAAGAGAATATGTAATGAACCTACTAATAGATTGGGACATACTACTAGTAATGACACCACTCATTGCAACAATACCTGCTACAACATCATAAATACCATAATCTTCAACACCTAGAACATGAAGTAAAACTCTACCTGTATACAAACTTACAAGTAAAGTTATCATGGTACGAAAATACAGTGCCAAAGTATTTACAGCAATTCGTTGAGTATTATTGGTTTGAGCCTGCATCCTTAACGTCCACTATTATTGCAATACAATACCTTTACTTTATTCATAAATATACTTTCCCAACTCATCCATCTAGATAATTTGGTGGGAACTAAATAAAAAGGAATCATATCAGAATCTCCACTTAGACTATAATATCACGTACACTAAACATAACTCTCCTATTCTAATCCCTCTTATAAATATCCCTAGTATAAACCTTCCCTTGTACATCATCCAAGCATGAATCATATCTGTTGGCAATGATAGCCTGACTCATCGTCTTGAATTCTGCCAAATCATTTACTACTTTTGAGCCGAAGAATGTGGTGCCGTTCTCGAGGGTTGGTTCGTAGATTACTACTGTGGCACCTTTGGCTTTGATGCGTTTCATGATGCCTTGGATTGAGGACTGGCGGAAGTTGTCGGAATTTGACTTCATGGTTAGGCGGAATACTCCGATAACACACTCCTTCTCAGAATCCTTTGAGTAGTCGCCACGATTATAGTAATCGTAGTATCCTGCCATCTTGAGAACCTGGTCAGCTATGAAATCCTTTCTAGTTCTGTTGCTCTCTACGATGGCGGACATCATATTTTGAGGGACTTCGTTATAGTTCGCCAATAATTGCTTGGTATCTTTTGGTAAGCAGTAGCCGCCATAACCGAAAGAAGGGTTATTATAGTGAGTTCCAATTCTAGGATCAAGTCCAACACCCTCAATAATCTGCTGAGTATTAAGTCCCTTTACCTCGGCGTATGTGTCTAGCTCATTAAAGTAACTTACTCGAAGTGCAAGATAGGTATTAGCGAAAAGCTTAACAGCCTCTGCCTCTGTAGATCCCATATAGAGAATAGGTACATCCTTCTTGATAGCACCCTCATAAACCAGTTCAGCATACTTATGTGCAGCAGCCTCTAGCTTAGCATTGCCTTGCTCATAACCAACGATGATACGGCTAGGATATAAGTTGTCGTACAACGCCTTAGACTCGCGCAAGAACTCAGGAGCAAAGATTATATTCTCTGTACCCATCTTCTCTCGCACTGACTCTGTGTAACCTACAGGGATTGTAGATTTTATAACCATGATAGCATTAGGATTATATTCCTTTACGAGAGCTATCACATCTTCTACTGCTGAAGTATCGAAGAAATTCTTATGCGCATCGTAGTTTGTTGGTGCAGCAATAAGGACGAACTCAGCATCACTATATGCTGTCTTTGCATCGAGAGTTGCAGTGAGATTTAGCTTATGACTAGCAAAATACTCCTCTATTTCATTATCCTGAATAGGCGAAATACGCTTATTCACCATATCAACACGCTCTGGAACGATATCCACAGCTACGACTTCGTTCTTCTGCGCAAGCAGGGTTGCCAACGACAAACCTACATAACCTGTACCAGCTACTGCTATTTTCATGTTATTATCTATTTGAGTACATTGACTCGTAATATTTTTCGTATTCACCAGAAGTGATATTATCCATCCACTCCTGATTCTCAAGATACCATTTAACAGTCTTCTCTATACCCTCCTCGAACTGAAGCGATGGCTCCCATCCTAATTCGGCCTGCAACTTACGAGAGTCGATAGCATAACGGGCATCATGTCCTAGTCGGTCCGTTACATATGTGATGAGATCCATATCTTCGCCCTCTTTTCTACCAAGAAGACGATCAACCGTATTGATTACAACCCTAATGATGTCAATATTCTTCCACTCATTGAAACCACCAATATTATAGGTCTCGGCAATCTTACCATCATGGAAAATCACATCAATAGCTCTGGCATGATCCTCTACGAACAACCAATCGCGTACATTCTCTCCCTTACCATATACAGGAAGAGGCTTACGATGGCGGATATTATTAATGAATAGTGGAATCAATTTCTCTGGGAACTGATATGGACCATAGTTATTGGAACAATTTGTTACAATAGTAGGCATACCATATGTATCATGGAAAGCTCTCACGAAATGATCTGACGAAGCCTTCGAAGCCGAATATGGCGAGTGTGGATTATACTTGGTAGTCTCCAAGAAGAAATCCTTACCATACGCCTCATGGTGTTTGCCAGAAGAAGCCTTAGTGGTGAAAGGTGGCTCAACGCCTTCTGGATTAGTCATCTCGAGCGCACCATAAACCTCATCTGTAGAAATGTGGTAGAAACGCTTACCCTCGAACTTTTCAGGAAGAGACTCCCAGTAAAGCTTTGCTGCCTGAAGAAGAGAGAGAGTACCCATTACATTTGTCTTCGCGAATGTAAATGGGTCTTTTATAGAACGGTCAACATGAGATTCTGCAGCTAGATGAATAATACCATCTATCTTCTCGTCTTGCATCAATTTGTAAAATGCATCGAAATCGCAGATATCCATCTTGACAAACTTATAATTAGGCTTGCCCTCTATGTCCTTGAGGTTAGCAAGATTTCCTGCATAAGTAAGCTTATCAAGATTGATAATATTATATTCAGGATACTTATTTACGAAAAGTCGGACTACATGACTTCCGATAAAACCAGCGCCACCAGTAATTACGATATTTCGCTTCATAGTAGCAATTATTTAATTACTGCATTCATATTAGACATACACTGCAAAAGGGAATCCGTCCAATATGGTATTGAAATGTTGAATGTACTCTTAATCTTTGTCTTATCTAGAACAGAAAAAGCAGGTCGCTTTACTGGACTAGGGAACTCATCAGAGTGACAAGGCTTTATATCACATGATGTATTACCTGCGAAAGCAGCTATAGTCTTTGTAAAATCGAACCATGAGCATACTCCCTCATTAGAGAAATGGTAGATGCCAGTCTTAGACCAACTGCCCAACTTGTAATCAGATATAATAACCTCAATAGCTCTCGCTAAATCGAGGGCATAAGTAGGAGTACCGACTTGATCAAACACCACATTAAGCATAGGCTTAGTAGCTGTGAGATTAAGCATGGTCTTAACGAAATTCTTACCAAACTCAGAATATAACCAAGCCGTTCTGAGGATTGCATACTTGCAACCTGTTGTCTGAATATTCTGTTCACCCTCTAGCTTTGTTTGACCATACACTCCAGTAGGAGTACCCTTTTGATCCTCCTTACAAGGAGTATTATATGGGTCGCCACCAAACACGTAATCTGTAGAGACATGCACGAGCAACCCATCTACCTCCTTGATAGCCTCAGCAAGATTCTTTGGAGCCTGGGCATTCAAGATACGGCAAAAATTCTCATCAGACTCAGCCTTATCGACATTTGTATAAGCAGCACAATTGACGATGACATCAATCTTACGCTCCTTTACAATCGACTTTACGGCATCTAGATCTGTAATATCAAGAATTAATGTAGGATTACCATCCGCTTCCACTACATCTGTGAATACGAACGTATCATTGCTCGACTTAGCGATAATACGCATCTCGTTGCCAAGCTGTCCGTTGGCTCCTGTTACAAGAATATTCATTCTAGTATAGTGGGACGTTTATATCAAATGGCGAATCAAAATCCTTAAGCAATTCGTGCTTAGTATCCTTTTCACTAAGAATAGCCTGTTCTGTTGGTATCTGCCAGTTGATTCCAAGCGAATCATCCAAAATAGAGATACCGCCATCAGCCTGTGGAGCATAAAAGTTATCGCACTTATATTGGAACACAGCAGTATCACTTAAAACAGCAAACCCATGAGCGAAACCACGAGGTACGAAGAATTGACGATGATTCTCCTCTGTAAGCAAAACAGAGACGTGCTTTCCATACGTTGGTGATCCTTTACGGATATCTACAGCTACATCTAAAACTGCACCTTTAACACAACGAACCAACTTCGACTGGGTAAATGGAGGCCTCTGGAAATGCAAACCTCGCATTACGCCATAAGAACTCATTGACTCATTATCCTGCACAAAATTGACAGGACGCACCTTCTCATCAAACTCTCTCTGAGAAAACGACTCAAAGAAATAACCACGGGCATCCTTGAACACCTTAGGTTCAATAATAACCACTCCCTCTATGTCGGTATTGATTATCTCCATTATTTATTACGATCTATTTCACCGATTACTTGGAGCAAATACTGACCATATTGATTTTTGATCATTGGCTGAGCCAACTCTCTCATTTTCTCTACTGATATCCAGCCTTTTTTATAGGCTATACCCTCAAGACATGCTACTTTCAGGCCTTGGCGTTTCTCAATACACTCGATAAACGTTGAAGCTTCTGAAAGAGAATCATGTGTACCTGTATCCAGCCATGCAAAACCACGTCCGAGAGTCTGAACCTTAAGTTCTCCGCTCTGAAGGAACTCCTGATTAACTGTAGTAATTTCCAATTCGCCACGTGCAGAAGGCTTTATCTTCTTTGCAACATCAACAACCTTGTTAGGATAGAAATACAGACCTACTACAGCATAATTACTCTTAGGTTTAGCAGGCTTCTCTTCGATAGACAAGCAGTTGCCCTCCTTGTCGAACTCAGCCACGCCATAACGCTCAGGATCCTTTACCCAATAGCCGAATACAGTAGCCTTATTTTCCTCTTCTGCAACTCGGACAGACTCCTTAAGCATTGCCGAGAATCCTGCGCCATAAAAGATATTATCGCCAAGAACCAGGCAAGCGGAATCATTACCGATAAACTGCTCACCAATAATAAAGGCCTGAGCCAATCCATCAGGAGAAGGCTGTTCGGCGTATTCGAACTTAACGCCATAATCACTACCATCACCAAGTAAACGCTTGAAACCTGGAAGGTCGTGCGGAGTTGAGATTATCAATATCTCCCGGATACCAGCCAACATCAAAACAGATATTGGATAATATATCATCGGCTTGTCATAAACTGGCAGCATCTGCTTACTAACCCCCTTAGTAATAGGATACAATCTAGTGCCGCTACCACCGGCTAATACAATACCTTTCATAGTTATACTTGGGATTAGACAATAATCCAACTCCCTAAGACTCGCGTAACCAACTGAGGCTTAGGATAAAATAATAAATAATCTCTACAATAATACTCATTCAAAGCCTTGAGGAATAGAGATTTCTCCAAAGCATAAGCGTACAAAATTAGCATTAATATATGAACATAACAAGCGGAATGTATATATCTAGACCTTTTGTAGACTCGGGGAAGGTCTTATTTGCTCGCAGTTTTTTATTTTCCTATATTTGCAGTCAGAATAAGGAATGGACGACCAATGGCGATTGCAAATATTATACACAAACATATTATGACAGCTAGGAATGCTGCCAGGAGGGATAGTGACGCTAGAATATCGGGGAAGAGTATATTCATCAAACGCCACAATGGAAAATACTGGATAATAGGTGTTAACGTCAGCAAAGAGCAGAGGAAATGCAGAGATATTTTTGCTGACGCTCAGAAACTAGCCTCATACGAGATAAAACAATGGAATAGACGCAGACATTGGGGGCGATTAGCAAAGAAACATAAAATAAATGGAGCACACAGAATGGCCGTGTCCTATTTCTATAAGCTGCTAAAAGAAAACGAAGTTACTTTGAAGGAAGAACTGGTAAAGACCAGAATGAGTCATACAGACTACGAGCTGTTTGCAAGCAAGCTAAACAAATTGCGCCCAACAAAAAAAATCCACGCCGAAAGCGAAGAGACTTCGGTGTGGGGCAATGAGTTATACAAACTCAACTATTGGATAGAGCTAGACAAAGCCTCGCCCTTTTATTATCGTAAATTTGGGAATATCAAAGAATACTACGATGTAGTAATGAAATTAGCGGGATAGAAAAACTACTGACGACGTCCTCTACCTGCAAACAACTTATCAACCAGCGAGTGTTTTCCAATCTTTTTAAGAGCTCCGATTATTTGATTTCTAAATTCGGGCTTATACCAGAAGAAGAACATACGCTGTCTTTGTTTCTGATCGGGAGTCTTCGCTGTATATACAGGCTTCAGTGTATATGGATGGACGCCAGAATAGTATATTTCTGTGGACACAGTCATCGGAGTTGGCGTAAAATCCTGAACCTGCTCTAAACGAAAATCAAGTTCCTTTGTCTTAACAGCCAACTCAGCCATATCGGCCTCAGAGCAACCCGGGTGAGATGAGATAAAATATGGTATCAGCTGCTGCCTTAACCCATGCTTTTTATTCACATCATCAAATATTTTCTTGAATTTATAGAACAACGAGAAAGACGGCTTTCGCATGATACTAAGCACGGCATCCTCGGTATGTTCAGGGGCGACCTTTAATCGTCCTGAGACATGTTTCGATATCAACTCCTCTGCATAACAAACATGGCTTCTCTTTTCAGCATCAGTAGCCTTTTCATTCAGAAGCATATCATAACGCACGCCAGAACCGATAAAGATTCTCTTAACACCCTCTATTTTAGCCACCTTCTTATACAACTCGATCAAAGGAGTATGATCAGTATTAAGATTAGGGCAGATACTAGGAGCAATACAAGATGGTCGCTTACAAATCTTACAACGCGACAAATCACGACCACCCAACTGATACATATTAGCACTCGGTCCACCCAAGTCGCTCAGATTACCGCTCCAAGAAGGCAGTTTAGTCAACTCTTCAACCTCCTTCAAAATAGAACGTTCAGAACGGCTAGAGATAAACTTACCCTGATGAGCAGAGATAGTACAAAAAGCACAACCTCCGAAACAACCTCTATGAATACACACAGAGTTTTTAATCATCTCATAAGCAGGTATATCCTTTCCTTTATAGCGAGGATGAGGAAGTCGTTCATAAGGCAAATCGAATCCGAAATCTACCTCTTTTTGCGTTGGCACAGGGTATTGAGGATTAATTATGACAAGCTGATTACCAACACGCTGAATTAATCTAGCGGCTCCTTCGTAGAGATTACTCTGCTCCTCGACAATCTTGAAATTCTTAGCATACTCAATTTTATCCTTTAGACATACTTCGTGAGAAGCTAACTCTATAGTCTCCCAATTCTTATTCTTTGGCAGAGGAGAATCAGCATCTTGAAGCAATACCGTTTGGCGTACAGTAGTAAGAGATTTAAAAGGAACACCTTTCTTCAGAAGAGTACAAATCTCGAGCAACGGACGTTCGCCCATACCCCAGATAAGCATATCAGCACCAGAATCAACAATTATAGACGGTCTAAGACGATCCTGCCAATAATCATAATGCGTTACTCGACGCAAAGAAGCCTCTATACCCCCGACAACAACTGGCATATCAGGATACAACTTCTTCAATATCTTGGTATACACGACAGACGGATAATCAGGCCTTGCTCCTGCCCTACCACCTGGAGTGTAAGCATCATCACTTCTCTTTCTTCTTGCCGCTGTATAATGATTAACCATAGAGTCCATAGCTCCAGGAGAGACAGCAAAGAAAAGTCGCGGCTTACCCAACTTCTTAAAATCGCGCAAATCATCCTGCCAATTAGGTTGAGGAACGATAGCGACTCTAAGGCCAGTAGATTCGATGGTCCTACCCACCACGGCAGCAGCCATAGAAGGATGATCTATATATGCATCACCAGAAAACAGGATAACGTCAAGTTCATCCCATCCCAGATCTTCAACCTCTTTCTTAGTGGTAGGTAAAAAAGCCATCTTATATATTAGATATTATACAATAAAAACTAAGCAAACACACCAGCCTTCAAACCATCACAAAGCTTTACCAGTTGTTCCTCTGTGATAATATATTGAGGCATCACATAAATCAACTTACCAAAAGGACGGATCCAGACACCATGCTCGACAAATATCTTTTGAAGAACTGCCATATTAACAGGCTTCTCCATCTCTACTACACCTATAGCACCTAACACCCTCACATCCTTTACCCCCTTAGCGCCACGCAAAGGAGACAACTCTCTATTCAACCATCCCTCAATCGCCTTAATCTTACTCTGCCAATCCTGCTCAAGAAGCAAATCTATACTTGCACAACCAACAGCGCAAGCCAACGGATTGCCCATGAATGTTGGTCCGTGCATAAAACACTTAGCCTCTCCACGACTAATAGCATCCGCCACACCTTTAGTACACAAAGTTGCGGCAAATGACATATAGCCAGCAGTAAGAGCCTTACCGATAGTCATAATATCAGGAGTAACACCGGCATGCTCATACGCGAACAATTTACCTGTACGACCGAACCCGGTTGCTATTTCATCAAAGATAAGCAATATTCCACGCTTATCGCACTCCTCTCGCAACAAACGAAGATATTGAGGATGATAGAAACGCATACCGCCTGCACCTTGAACGACAGGCTCGAGAATAACTGCAGCCAACGTAGACTCATGTTCATTAAGCAACTGCAACATAGGTACAAAATCGGCATCATTCCACTCGTCATAATATCCGACCTGAGGAGCTGGAGCGAAATACTGTATAGGCAACTGCTTCTGGAACAAGCTATGCATACCCGTAACCGGGTCACACACACTCATAGCATGCCAAGTATCGCCATGATAGCCACTTCTGACAGTAGCAATCTGACACCTCTCAGGACGATTAACCGATGTCTGATACTGAATAGCCATTTTAAGAGCTACCTCTACGCTCACAGAACCAGAATCTGAAAAGAACACCCATTCTTGAGAAGGTATTAGCTTTAGGAGTTTCTTAGCTAAGTTTATGGCAGGCTCATGCGTCAGTCCGCCGAACATGACATGAGACATATTCTTCAACTGACACTCTACAGCAGCATTGATACGCGGATTATTATATCCATGCACTACACACCACCAGCTGGACATACCATCTATGAGTCGGGTTCCATCCTCCAACTCAATATATGCACCCTCAGCCTTAGCCACAGGATAACAAGGGAGAGGATCAATAGCCGAAGTATATGGATGCCAAATATGATCACGGTCAAATTGTAAATCTACCATAACACAAAACCATTTAAGCCTATAGGCTAAAAAACCCACAGTCTCACCGAAGCAAAACTGTAGGCTATAATGTATTAATTCCTAATATCAAACTTAAAGCTTAGCCAATTCAGCAGCCATTTGCTCCTGAACCTTCTTAGCCTCTGCAGCTGCTACTTCAGCGAACTTCTCTGTATTGTCTGCATAGATGATAGCACGGCTAGAGTTAACCAGCAAGCCACACTCCTTAGTCATACCATACTTGCAAACCTCCTCTAAGCTACCACCCTGAGCACCGATACCAGGCACAAGAAGGAAATGCTTTGGAGCCACCTTACGGATATCCTCAAACATCTTACCTTGAGTAGCACCGACAACATACATCATGTTCTCATCGTTACCCCAATTCTGGCTCACGCGAAGTACCTTTTCGAAGAGACGCTCACCCTCAGTATCAGAAGTCAACTGAAAGTCGTGCGAACCCTTATTAGATGTCAACGCCAAAAGAATGACCCACTTACCCTCATAAGTAAGAAATGGGCTTACGCTATCCTCACCCATATAAGGAGCTACTGTCAACGAGTCGATATCAAGCTCACCAAAGAAGCTACGAGCATACATTGCACTGGTGTTACCAATATCACCACGCTTTGCATCAGCAATGATGAAATGATCAGGATAATTCGACTTCAAGTACTTGATAGTCTCCTCAAAAGCTATCCAACCCTTAACACCAAGGCTCTCATAGAAAGCCAAGTTAGGCTTATAAGCTACACAATATGGAGCCGTAGCATCAATGATAGCCTTATTGAAAGCAAGAATAGGATCTTCCTCTTTGAGCAAGTGCTGTGGAATCTTCTTGATATCTGTATCAAGACCTACACAGAGGAAGCTCTTCTTCTGGAATATATTGTCTATTAATTGCTGCTTATTCATATTTTTAGCCTCTGCTAGAATAGTTAGGTGCCTCAGATGTAATAGCCACGTCGTGTGGATGAGATTCATTCATACCACTTGCTGTGATACGTACGAATTTAGCGTCATGCAACTTCTCGATAGAATTAGCACCGCAATAACCCATACCGCTACGGATACCTCCTATCAATTGATAGATTACCTCATACAAAGAACCCTTATATGGAACACGTGCAGAAATACCTTCTGGAACAAGTTTCTTAACGTCATCCTCAGTATCCTGGAAGTAACGATCCTTGGAACCCTTCTGCATAGCCTCAAGAGAGCCCATACCACGATACGACTTGAACTTACGACCGTTATAAAGGATTGTATCTCCAGGAGACTCCTCTGTACCAGCGAAGAGAGAACCACACATTACGCATGAGCCACCTGCTGCGAGAGCCTTAACAAGGTCGCCCGAGTAACGAAGGCCACCATCGGCAATAACAGGAATATCACCATAACCAGCATCCTTCAAAGCCTTAGAAACCTCATAAATTGCAGAAAGTTGAGGCACACCGACACCAGCGATGATACGTGTTGTACAGATAGAACCTGGACCGATACCTACTTTTACAGCATCTGCACCCGCCTCAGCCAATGCTACAGCAGCAGCACCAGTAGCAACGTTACCAACTACAATATCAATCTGAGGATAACGCTTACGAGCCTCCTTCAAAGTCTCAATAACGCCACGGCTATGACCATGAGCAGTATCGATTACGATTGCGTCAACACCTGCCTTTACAACAGCGTCGATACGCTCAAATGTATTATAAGTAACACCAATACCGGCTGCAACTCTAAGTCTACCCTTTGAGTCCTTACAAGCCATTGGTTTATCTTTTGCCTTTGTAATATCTTTATATGTGAGAAGTCCGAGCAACTTACCATCCTTATCAACAACAGGCAACTTCTCAATCTTGTAATGCTCCAAAATCTCACCTGCCTTCACAAGGTCTGTTGTCTGATCTGTTGTGATAAGATCGTCCTTTGTCATTACCTCATATATTGGACGACTCATCTCAGTTTGGAAACGAAGGTCTCGATTTGTTACGATACCTACTAAGTAGTTGTACTCATCAACTACAGGTATACCACCAATCTTGTACTCCTTCATCAAACGCAACGCATCACCAACTGTCTTCTCTTTTTGAATAGACACCGGATCATAAATCATGCCATTCTCAGCGCGCTTAACTGTCTCTACCTGCTTAGCCTGCTGCTCTATAGTCATGTTTTTATGGATAACGCCAATACCACCCTCACGAGCAATAGCTATAGCCATACGCGACTCAGTAACTGTATCCATCGCTGCAGATACAATTGGAGTATTGATAGTAATGTTGCGTGAAAACTTTGAGGCAAGTGACACCTCACGAGGAAGAACTTCAGAATAGGCCGGAATCAAAAGAACGTCATCAAACGTCAGGCCACTATACGCAATTTTATCTTCAATAAACGACATAATACGTTGTTTGTTATTAAAATTGCATGCAAAAATAATCAACTCAACGCAAAAGAAAAAGCAAAAAAGACTTAAAATTCATCACGGGACAGGATCATACCCACTACCGCCCCAAGGGTGACATCTCAAAATTCTCTTCGTTGCCAAATAAGAGCCCTTGACAGAGCCATATTTCCTTATTGCCTCCATAGCATATGCTGAACAAGTAGGAGTATACCTACATGCGGGTGGAGTATGAGGCGATATAGCTAACTGATAGAATCTTATGACTAGCAGAAGCGGGGATTTCATATTTTCTACACGTAATCGGCGAACGAAAGGTATCCAAACAAAAGTGATGTAACAACCATTCCCACCAAACCTATAAGTATGCCCACCTTTGCCATATCTTTTTGAGAAACACCTTCCAAAGAATACACCAAGGCATTAGGTGTTGTTGATATAGGCAATGACATTGCCAAAGATGCTGATGCTGCCACACCGATAATGACCATAGTCATAATACCCGTATCACCTCCTACTTCTGAATTCGAAGCTAATGCACTAGGAAGAATTGCCAACATCAATTTAGTAGATACCGTATTACTCATAAATGTCGACATTGCGAAACACAAAAATCCGGCAGCCACAGCCAACACCCATGGATCCATATCCGCGAAAGGTATCAACCTTATGATTCTATGCGCCAAATGAGTCTGCTCCATACCGACACTCAAAGCTATACCACCAGCAACCAACCACAAAATCTCCCAATCCAGATGTCTTATCTCTGCTCTACCCATTATTCCTGTCAACATGAACACTGTCATTGGCAACAATCCCACAATGTACATATTCAAACCAATAAATGGCTGGAATAGCCAAAGCGCCACCGTTACCAAAAATGTAGTAGAAACAACACGTTGTGTAGCGGAATGTTCTTGTACCACATGGATATCCAACGACAGATTCTTATGGTGAAATGGGAAAAGCCAAGTAAGCAAAAGCCAAGACACAAATACAAGGAATACAGCCAGTGGCAACATATAGAACATCCACTCTCCGTACGTAAATCCTAAATTCATGCCATTAGGATCGTTGAGTCGCATAAACGCCATAATATTTGACGGAGTTCCAACAGGTGTTGCCATACCTCCCAAATTGGCAGCGATAGGCACACTAAGTATCAATGGCAGTTTATCAGTACTCCTGTGTGGCAGCGAACGTAATACTGGCATTATTATTGACAGCATTAGCGCCGTTGTAGCCGTATTGTTCATAAACATAGAAAGTGTTGCTGTTACTATCATAAAACCCAGCAAAACACCTTCACTCTTATCTCCAAGAAGTCTCAATAATGATTTGGCCAACTTAACATCCAACCCTACAGACGATGCCGCCGTCGCAAGTGAAAATCCCCCTAAGAACAACATTAGGATAGGATCTGCCAAAGTTGCCATTATATCTCTGAAATGGACCGACTGTCCTAAAGCATACGGATCTACACCCTCATTAAGGAAATCGATTCCTTCATTTGACACTAATAAAAGCATCAGCATTATAACACTAACAGACGTAGTCCACAATGGCACAGCCTCACTTATCCACATCAATATGCCGTAGACAACAATTCCGAGCATTCGCCGCTCCATCAATGTCATATCAGGCATACCATACCACGACGGAGGAAGCATCCACACTACCATGGCTGCTAT
Organism: Bacteroidales bacterium; assembly: GCA_024401415.1. Lineage (GTDB taxonomy): Bacteria > Bacteroidota > Bacteroidia > Bacteroidales > Marinilabiliaceae > W3P20-009. The sequence continues at coordinate 15,849 of JAKSLC010000023.1, forward strand.
CACGGAGACCAGTATCTTAATATATTGCGACTTACTCTTCAATTCTAGAAAGATTATTCTGTTAGATTGCTTTATTTCCCCCTCTCTTTTCGAGGGGGAAAATATTTCTACTTCATAAGACTAGACACTTAGATAGACCACTCAAAGCCGTCCTTAGTATCTTTAACATTAAAACCTATTGCCTTAAGTTCATCTCTGATCTTATCTGACGTAGCCCAATCCTTATTCGATTTAGCTTGCATTCTTATCTGAAGCAACAAATCTACAGCTTGCTTGTACTTGGCATCATTTCCATCGCCTGCACCATTTCCTTCCAACTTCAATCCCAAAACATCAATAGCGAACACCTTAAATACGTCCTTCAATTCTGCCAAATCTGTTTCAGAGATTGTTGCCTTGCCATCAGTAACCGCATTAATAGCCTTAGACGCCTCGAAAAGATTACTGATAACGAGAGGTGTGCTAAGATCCTCTTCCATGGCCTCCTCGCACTTCTCCCTCAATCCCTTGACATCGACACTCGATTCAGCGCTTGGCTTTATCTTCATCAAACGAGCATAAGCATCGGTCAATCTCTCGAATCCCTTTTCTGCGGCTTGCAAAGCATCGTTACTGAAATCTACAGTAGAACGATAATGCGCCTGTAAAATGAAGAAACGTATGGTCATAGGAGAATACGCCTGAGTCAAAAGCGGATGCGTTCCTTCGAAAAATTCATCAAGGGTAATGAAATTATTATATGACTTACCCATTTTCTTTCCAGCAATGGTAATCATGTTATTGTGCATCCAGTAGTGCACGGTCTCCTTACCTAATGCAGCAGTTGACTGTGCTATTTCACACTCATGATGAGGGAACATAAGGTCTATACCACCTCCATGAATATCGAACTCTTCACCTAGATACTTTGTTCCCATAGCAGAGCACTCCAAATGCCATCCAGGGAACCCCTCACTCCAAGGTGATGGCCAATGCATAATATGCTCTGGCTGCGCCTTTTTCCATAGAGCGAAGTCGCAAGCTCTTCTTTTCTCGGTTTGTCCGTCTAGATCACGGGTAGTCTCAAGAAGTTCTTCGATATTTCTACCTGAGAGTTTTCCATATCTGTGATCTTTATTGTACTTTTCTACATCGAAATATACAGATCCATTAGACTCGTATGCATAACCTGCATCAAGAATCTTCTTGACAAATTCTATCTGCTCTATAATATGTCCAGATGCATGTGGCTCAATGGTAGGAGGAAGCACGTTGAGTTTATCCATAGCTCTATGGTAACGCGTCAAGTAGTGTTGAACTACCTCCATAGGCTCAAGCTGCTCAAGTCTGGCCTTCTTTGCTATCTTGTCTTCTCCCTCATCTGCATCATGCTCAAGGTGTCCAACATCTGTAATATTTCTTACATATCTTACTTTATAACCAAGGTGAAGCAAATATCTGTAAAGTACATCAAACGTGATGGCAGGACGTGCATGTCCAAGATGCCCGTCACCATATACAGTCGGACCACAAACATACATGCCTACTCTTCCTTCATGAATAGGCTTCAATGGCTCCACCAAACGTGTAAGCGAGTTATATATTCTAAGCATACGCTATTTAATTTTTCTGATTTTAATACTACCTGCTGTCTATTTTTGCATTCGCAAAGATAATGTATTTTTCAATTCTAATTTCATAAATTTTCACCTCGCCCAAGCGAATTATCTCTGCGACAAAACAATAACTGTCAACTAATCATTACCTTTGCATCATGGTATCTAACAATCAAAAGAAGCTCATTCGCCAATTGCGAATGAAGAAGTATCGCGACTCTTCGGCACTATTCATAGCCGAAGGGGCTAAGATAGTGGCAGACATGCTCAACAAGGGCATCAAAGCGCACACTCTATTCTGCACAGAGCAAGGAATCTGTGATTTGAATAATCTTGGCATCAACACGACTACCAGTATTACTCTTGCTGAATCTTCTGAAATGAAGGAACTATCTGAAATGGTACACGCCACTTCCGTATTAGCTATTCTTCATAAGCCAGCAGCCAATCTTATTGAGGCCGACTACTTGACAAAAGTACTCAATGGGCCTACTGACACATTAGTTCTGGCTTTGGATGACATTCAAGACCCTGGTAATATGGGTACCATCATTCGCATAGCGGATTGGTTTGGAATCCACAATATATTGCTCTCCCCTACTTGTGCAGACCCTTATGGTCCCAAGGCAGTACAAGCCTCTATGGGAGCTATTGCAAGAGCAGAAATAACCCAATCAAATCTCGTTTCTTTCTTTCAATCACTTAATAGAGACATTCCTATTTATGGTACAGTATTGGAAGGAGAGAATATTTACAAGGCCAATCTATCTCAAAACGGGATAATTTTAATGGGGAATGAAGGTCACGGGTTGTCTCAAGAGATACTTGATACACTAACGCACCGCTTACTCATTCCTTCATATCCACCATTGGCAGACATTACCAGTGAAAGCCTCAATGTGGCGGCAGCTACTGCTGTAGTACTCTCAGAGTTTCGCCGCCGATAGCAATACGACAATAGACAGCAACGCGAATAGATGAAAAATTACGCTTTACCTGGCCATATAGCCATGTTTGTATCTAATATGCTGTGGGGATTAATGGCCCCTATCAGTAAGGATACTCTCAATTTCTTTACACAGAACAATATCAGTCCTATAGTTCTCCCGTCTCTGCGTATCTTAGGTGCCACATTTGCATTCTGGGTTCTTTCGCTGTTTATACCTAAAGAACCTGTCTCTCGTGCAGACAAGAAGAAACTGTTTGGCGCTGGCATGTTCTCCATCGCATTTAATCAGTGCCTTTTTATCACAGGAATCTCGTTCACCTCCCCAATAGATGCCAGCGTAGTCACAACTATGCTCCCTATTGTCACAATGATTCTAAGTGCTATAGTACTCAAGGAGCCTCTTACCCACCTGAAAGCAGTAGGAGTTCTTGTAGGCATGTCTGGTGCTCTGCTATTGGTACTTGGTGATGGACAGGGACTGCATCTCGACCGCGACCATATTATCGGCGACCTCATGTGCTTCACAGCGCAGGTATCTTTCGCTTGCTATTTGGTTTTCTTCAAAGAGATTATCGGCAAATACACAGGAGCTACCCTAATGAAATGGATGTTTACATTCTCTGCTATTACCGCTACTCCTTTTGTATTGCCATTCCTTATCGAAGTACCTTGGAGTGAAATACCATTGAAGATTTATTCAGAAATAGCATACACAGTATTCGTCGCCACATTCATCACATTCTTGCTCATTACTGTAGGTCAGAAACGTCTTCGTCCTACGGTTGTATCTATGTACAATTATGTTCAGCCCGTAATATCTACCAGCATTTCTCTTATATGGGGTGTAGCCACATTTGGACTTGCCAAGGGCATAGCAGTAGCTTTAGTTTTTGCAGGCGTGTACATAGTTACGCAGAGTAAAAAGCGTGCCGATATTGTAAAAGAGGAACAAGTATCTAATAATTAAAACTCACGATATGAAATACGTCATTACATTCTTTCTTGCAACTATCATATCTATTGTTGCTTCTGCCCAATCCTCAAGACGCGACTCCCTTCTTATCATGGGACGCTCTCTTAGAGATGCCAAGATGTACGTCGAAGCTATCAATGCCTTTTCCGACGCTGGCGGCGATGCCGGACGAATAGAAATAGCCCAAACACGCTTTGAGATTGGCGAGTTTCGCAAAGCCCTTGATATCTGCGATGCTCTAATAAAGAATGAGAGCATTTTCTCAGATGATGCTAAATTGCTGATTGCGCGCACTCGAGAAGCTCAAGGTCTACACAGAATAGCCAATTCCAAATATCGCAAGTTAGTTAAAGCGGGCAATGCCAAGGCATCATATTACTACGCCCTCATGAAGCATAGAACAGGGCAGAATGCTAGCGCGGTAGAACTGCTACAACATTCTATCTCTCACAATAAGGCCAATGTCAATGCCCATATCATACTATCTGACATAATGATTAATAACGGACAACGATATTTAGCCATGCTTCCTATCATGTATACTCTTCTACTATCGTCTGACACGAAGACTATACGAGAATACCAAACCCAGTTAGAGACTCTCCTATCCAGCAAATCTCAACTAATAAACCGTCTATACACCCGACCTCTTCCTTACGTCACAAATAATATACAAAAGACTGACGCAATGATTACATCGTGGATAGAAGATACTGACAATCCCAACAACGAACCCCATCTTCTCTATATTTTGCCTAAGCTTTTAGATTACATAAAAGATAGACAAACAGACAATATTGACTGGTGGCAAATCATGTACGCCGACTTCTTCACTTCCATTTGCGAGGCAGGGCACCAAGAGGCTTTCTTACACCACCTTTGCAGCACTCTTGAACCAGACAAAACTCGTCAATGGATAGAGGCTCATGAAGGCCAATACGCAGAATTCCTCACATGGCTATCCTTTCAGAGATAAGGTCATTAACAATTTTTGTATGGGTAAAAGCGAACAAAATAGCTTTTATTATAGTATACGGAAACAAAACAACATTAAAAATATAATGACCATGGCTAAAATACTCACTAAGCAATTTCAGTATTCTGGTAACGACGATTTCGACACACCAGTAGACGCACAGATAAACGAATTTCTCCAGACAGAGGGTCTATCTCAGGAAGATGTCATTGACATTAAGTATGAAGGACACTCAGTACTTGGTGTCAGCAACTATTCAGCACTTATAGTATATAAAGCCAAATAAGCGCGCATACACTTACGCACTACAGCATAAAGAGTCTATCCACTTCGGATGGACTCTTTTATTTTGTACCTTTGCCCCTTGAAAAAGAATAATATCATGTCACAACATCGCAAACTTCGCATAGAAGAGTTAGGTCGAATCTCGATAGCAGAAAATAAAGTAGCTCTTCACGAGCATCTCACCGTGGTTCTCGACAATGTTCGTAGTCTCAACAATATAGGCTCTATCTTCCGTACATCTGATGCTATGGATGTAGAACGTGTGATTCTTTGTGGCATATCTTCTACCCCACCGAGTCCGGAAATGCACAAAACTGCCCTAGGCGCCGAGGACTCTGTTCCTTGGAAATATTACGAAGACTCACTGGATGCTTTACGAGACCTTAAGGCCGAGGGCTATACCATCATAAGCATAGAACAAACAGAGAATAGTACTGCACTACAAGATTATCCATTCTCAAAGGATGGGAAATATGCCATAGTAATGGGCAATGAGGTTCACGGAGTACAACAATCAGTTGTTGATGCATCTGACCTCTGCATAGAGCTTCCCCAGTTCGGTTCTAAGCACTCTATGAACGTCAGTGTAACCACAGGTATGGTTCTTTGGGAGGCAACAATGAAAATCAAAGGGCTCAGGAAATAGTCTACAAAATAAAAAATTGCGAGCAACTAGAGAGATCACAGAGTGCAAACATAGGGTTGCAGCTACTGTTCCAAGTACTACAACAGCGATATAACAACAAAAGCGAGGATGCGTTTCAATACACATCCTCGCTTTTATTACTTATATCCTATAGCCCAGTATACGGGACTTTTAGTACATTTTAGTGATGTCCCACACGAAGGCACGAATACCATTCTCTTCGTTAACATGGTCCAGCTTCTCAACATATTTGAGAAGAATATCAACCACCTCATCTTGTACTATAGTGAGGTAAGATGAGTTCATCTCAGGCCAGGCGTGAGTACCCATACGAGGCTCACCTCCTTTAGAACCAGCACCATATACAAGAGGAAACTGTGTGAAGCCCTTTATCTTCAACTGAGAGAAGATGAAGTCCACGCGCTCTGTAAGAGCCTGGTTGAATACTATCATTACTGCTTTCATAAAGCTATCGATTTTGATTTGTTGAAGTCCCATATCTGTTGTAGATGCAACTTGTGCATCCACAACGGTAGGGAAACTATACTTTACTGAATCTTCTCTGGAAGCTGACTTTCGTCGAAGTCGTCCATGAAACGATACTGCTTACGCTCTTCTGTGAGTTTGTCTCGGCTGCCGCTCTTATCTGTTGCTGCATAAACCGCAGGAGTGATGATAAGTGTTACGATAGTAGAGAATATCATACCACCGATAACCGAAATACCCATTGGTCTCCATGTCTCAGCACCTTCACCCATTGATACTGCCATAGGAAGCATACCGAGGATTGTGGTGAGGGATGTCATCAACACAGGACGCAGACGTGAGCGACATGCCATCGTAATGGCATCGTAGAGTCTGTATCCGCGCTCACGCATGAGGTTGATATAGTCGATGAGCACAATACCGTTCTTCGTTACAATACCGACAAGCATCAAGCAACCGAGGGCAGCCACAATAGAGAGTGTTACTCGTGTGATTACCAAAGAGAGAAGCACACCTGTGAATGCGAATGGGATAGCAAGCAAGATGATGAATGGCATCTTGAAGCTCTCGAACTCGGCAGCCATCACGATGTAAACGAGAAGCATCGCAAGGATGAAGAGCAGGATGATGCCTTGGAACGACTCCTGCTGGTCCTCGTACGAACCACCTACGTAAACTGATGTAATACCTTGTGGAAGAACAACACGGTCTACGTATTCCTTGATACCGTCAGCAATATCACCCATTGTTACATCGTCATTAGGTGTTACTGTGATTGTCACATAACGCTGCTTGGTCTTACGTGTGATTGATGGAGGAGAATAGCCTTCTTCAACATTTCCAAGTTCCTTGAGACGTACCTTCTGACCGTATGCGTCTGTGATAATGAAGTTCTCTACTTCTGTGATAGAGTGACGGAACTCTTCCTTGAGACGTACGATGATATCATATTCCTCACCTTCCTCCTTGTACTTCGAGTTACGGTAACCATAGATAGATGTACGTATCATAGAACCTACACCGGCTGTTGTGAGGCCATGGCGTGCAAGTTTCTCACGGTCAAGTACGATGTGGAGCTCTGTCTTGTCATCACCACGAGAGATAATAACGTCCTCTGCACCTTTGATCTTCTTGAGTTCTGCAGCTGCCTCGATAGCGAAGTTGGCTGTAGCATCGAAGTCGTGACCGAAGATTTCAAGGTTTACAGTGTTGCCTGTAGAGCCGTTCTGGCCGAACTGTACGCGATATTCAAGAACCTCTGGGTATTCCTTCAAAATCTTACGTACGTCATCACCAATCTGGAATACTGAGCGCTTACGATCTTTGATATCTACAACGCGGATACGCATGTTCATTACGTTGGTACCTGTAGTTGACATCATTGATGCGAAGGAAGCAGACTCTTCTGAACCGTATGAGGTGGTCAGAATCTTAAGTTCTCCAGTGCTCTCGAGTTGTGCGCGTATCTTGGCATCAATATCCATTGCGATACGTTTTGTCTCCTCTACGCGCTGTCCTTGCTGCATCTTAGCATATACACTGATGTTACATGTATCGTTCTGTGGGAAGAACTCGGTAGAGATAAGCTTCGCCAAGAACAAAGATGCAATAAAGAGAACCGTCATTGATATGATAGTCACAGCCTTATTGTTGAGCACCCACTTTACGATACGCTCGTAGAAGTTGTCCAAACGACCAAGGTTGCGCTGGGTCCAGTTGTAGAATGAGTATTTCTTGCCCTTGTCCTGATCTTTTTCACGAAGACGGAGAATCTTCGAGCAAAGCATAGGGGTAAGAGAGATAGCGGTAACAGTAGATGTCGTCACGCAGACGCAGATAATCCAGCCAAGAGGCTTGAAGAAGATACCCATCATACCTGGCAACAATGTGAGAGGGAAGAATACGGCAATAGTTACAAGAGTTGTAACGATAACTGATGTCCACACCTCATTTGTACCATATTTAGCGGCCTCCTTAGGACGAGAACCACGGTCGACGTGCTTTGTGATATTCTCCAATACCACGATGGCATCATCCACCACCATACCGATGGCAATAGAGAGTGACATCAATGAGATTGTATTGATAGAACCATTAGATACGGCGAGGTAGATGAATGCAACGACAAGTGAGATAGGAATTGTCATTGCAATGATGAAGGTTGATCTCCAGCGACCGAGGAAGAGGAATACGACTATGATAACCGAGAGAAGGGCATAGGCAAGTGTCTCCTTAAGGTTGTTCATAGCCTTGATGATGAAGTCGGAGTTATCCGTAATCATCTGGAACTTGATATCTGTAGGGAGGAACTTCATCGCGTCCTCGATTACAGTCTTGGAATCTGTTGCTACCTGAACGGCATTGGCGTCAGATGTCTTTGTCACGAGAAGAATAGCACCGTTCTTACGGTTAACCTGCTGCTCAAGGGTAATATCGCGAAGTGTATCTCGTACATTAGCAATATCCTTTACACGTACTGTCTGACCGTTACCTACAGCAAGCACTACGTCACCGATCTGCTCAGATTCTTCAAACTCGCCCTCTACACGAATAGAGTAGTCCTCAAGACCGACCTTGATATTACCGCCTGGTACGTCGCGGTTCTCAGCAAGGAGTGTATTACCGATGCGGTCGATAGACAATCCATAAGCATCAAGTTTATTCGGGTCAAGGTCAATATACACAACGCGCTCTGGCATACCTGCTACGTACGCTGAAGCAACACCATCTACGCGGTTGAGGCTCATTACTACCTTATCATCAAGAATCTTGTAGAGACCAGTATATGACTCTTCGGCTGTAACGGCGTATACGAGGATAGGCATCATTGATGTAGACATACGCATGATAGTAGGTCTGTCTACGTCATCAGGAAGCATATCCATAGTCTTATCTACGGCATCACGAACGTCGTTTGATGCGTTATCGAGGTTGATACCCCACTCGAACTTAAGAGTTACAACCGAAAGGTTATCTGAAGATGTAGAAGTCATCTCATCAAGGTCGTCAACAGAGTTGAGGCTATTCTCGAGATGCTTTGTAATATTCTGCTCAATACCCGATGCATTGGCGCCAGGGTACGTAGTCATGACCGTGATATATGGTGGGTCAATCTTAGGGTACTGGTCAACAGGCAGCGTGATATATGAGTAAACACCGATTACCACGACAGCCAGGAAGACCATCAAGGTTGAAATCGGCTTTTCTACTGCTGATGAAAAAATACTCATTTTGTTATTGCTTTACAGATGAGGAATTTACTCTACGACGATTACTTCGCCACCGTCTACGCAGTTGGCCTGACCAACAGAGATGAGCTTGTCACCCTCGTTGAGAGACAAGCCAGCGTATGGCTCAACGGCTACCATGTCTTCAAAACGCTTTACAACCTTCACGCCGACACGTACCGACTTATTGTCGCGCTCTACAAAGAGGTAACGCTCGTTTGAATCCTGAACCTTAAGAACAGCAATAGAAGGTACCACGATGCGGC